>NZ_JBIAHQ010000002.1:0-105931 GCF_042870725.1 Micromonospora sp. NPDC006431 | reverse complement strand
GACGTACCGCGCCGAGCCGGAGCCAGGCCACCCGGACGGTCCCGAGCCGTCCTGGCGGGCCGAGCCGACCTACCGCGCCGAGCCGGAGCCGGGCCACCCGGACCCGGAGCCGCGCGGCCGGGGCACCGCCTCCGTCGAGCCCCGGTACGGGTTGCCGGAGCCCGGCTACCGGCCCGACCCGCCGCCAGTGGAGTCCCGCTACGCGTTGCTGGACCGGGGCCGCTACCGGCCGGAGAGCCACCAGCCGCCGGCGCCGCCCCCATCTGTTCCCGCGCAGCAGCCGCCCGTCGAGGGCTACCCGGCCCGGGTCGAGCCGGCCCGGGTCGAGTGGCGGGCCCCGAAGCCGGAGGACGAGGTGGAGCGGGCCGTGGGCGTGCTCCGCCGCGAGCTGGGCCGCCCCCGGGTGCTCGCTTTCGCCAACCCCAAGGGCGGGGTGCACAAGACCACCGCGACCGTGCTCGCCGCGGCGACCGTGGGCAGCGTCCGTGGCCGCGGCGTCCTCGCCTGGGACGACAACGAGCTGCGCGGCACCCTCGGCCTGCGGGCCGGCAGCGCCCGGCACGCCCGCACCATCCGGCACCTGATCCACGATCTCGCCCAGATCGAGATCCTGGAGGGCGCCACCCTGCTGGAGCACCTCGACGACTACCTGCGGCACGCCTCCGACGGCTCGTACGACGTGCTGGCCGGGGAGGAGAGCCCCCGGTTCGCCCAGCGGCTGGACCAGTTCACCGTCAAGCGGGTGTTGGAGTTGCTGCGCCGTACCCACGAGGTGGTCTGCGTGGACACCGGCAACAACGTGGAGAGCCCGAACTGGCGTACCGTCATGCAGGCCGCCGACCAGCTCGTGGTGACCACCGTGCCCCGCGAGGACGCCGCGTTCAGCGCGGACTGGATGCTCGACCTGCTGCACGAGGTGGGGATGGGCGAGCTGGCCGACAACGCGGTGACCCTGATCTCCTGCCCGACGCCGAGGCGTACCTCGATCCAGGACGACCTGGAACGGCACTTCGCCACCCGGACCCGGGCGGTCACCGTGGTGCCCTATGACTCGGCGCTGGAGACCGGCTCCTCGATCGACTACCACCAGCTCCACGCGGAGACCCGGCAGGCGTGGCTCAAGGCCGTCGCGGTGATGCTGGAGCCGTTCGCCCGCTGACCGCCACCGCCGCCCCGCGCCGGCCCGCCGCCTGAGAGGATCACCGGGTGAGTCCGGACACCCCTGATCCCGAGCGGGCCGCCGACCATGCCGGCGCGCCCGACGACGCCGCACGTCCGTCCGGCGGACCGGAGCCTTCCTCCCGACCCGAGCCGGCCACCGACCAGCCGGCGGACACGTCCGACGGGGCCCGGCCGGCCGACGCCGTGACCGCGCCCGGCGCGGAGCCGCTCGCCGGGCATCCGGGTGTGGTCGGTGCCGAGCCCGGGGAGACCCCGGTGGCCGCCGGCGGCGGTGGCCGGCTCAAGGTGGTCCGGACCACCCTCGCCGCTGCGGTCCTGCTGGCCGTGCTGGGCGCGCCCCTCGGGCTGCTCTGGGCGGGGGTGGCCCCCGGCACCCCGGTGCAGAAGACCGCCGGCGGCGCCATCTACGCCACCCCGCAGCCGGAGCAGCCGATCGCCGCCGACGGCTGGTTCAGCCTGCTCGGGCTCGGCTTCGGGGTGCTCGCCGCGATCGCGCTGTGGCTCCTGCTGCGCGGCCGGCGCGGCCCGGTCGGCCTGTTCGCCGGGACCCTCGGCGGCCTCGGCGCCGCACTGGTGGCCTGGCAGGTCGGCCGCCGGATCGGGCTCGGCACCTACCACCGGCTGCTGGCCACCGCGCCGGACGGGACGGTCTTCACCAAGCCCGCCGACCTGCGGGCCGGCGGGATCGACTGGTTGCTCGGGCTGCTGCCCGTGCCGTACGGCAACCTGCTGCTGCCCGCGTTCGGCGCGGCCGTGACGTACACCCTGCTGGCCGGCTGGTCGCGCTGGCCGTCGCTGCGCCCGGAGCCGGAGCTGGACGGCGGCTGGCCGCCGGGCGGCCCGGAGCTCAGTTCGGCACCGGGGGACCCGCCAGCTCGCTGAGCGGCACCGGCACCGCCCGGACCTCGCGCAGCAGCGCCGCCTCCCGGTGGAGCAGTTGAAGCTCGGCCCGGAGCCGGGTGGCGGTGTCGTCGATGGCGAGCAGCCGCTGCCGGTCGGCGACGGTCAGCGCGGCGGTCGCGGCGACCAGGTGCGACAGCACCGTGGGATCCTCCGGCAGCTGCTCGGAGATCTCCTGCGGGTCCGGCCGGATCAGCCCGAGATACTGCCGGAAGACCGAGATCACCCGGGCGGCCAGCAGGTCGGCTACCTCGTCGGTGCCGGCCGGCTCGGGCAGCCACTCCACCTCGGCGGTCAGGTACGGCGTGGCGCCCGCGTCGACGCCGGCGATGCGGAACCGCCGCCGGCCCACGGTGACGATGTCGAACCCGCCGTCGGCCAGCTCGGTGACCTGCCGCAGCTCCGCGGTGCAGCCCACCTCGTGCAGCGTGACCTGCCCGCCGCCGAGGGCCGGCCGGCCCGGCGGCCCGGCGGCGACCTCCCAGCCGGCCTGGATCGCCACCACTCCGAACTCCCGGGGCGCGCCCTCCGGCAGCCCGACCAGGTGGCGCACCAGCGCCCGGTAGCGCTCCTCGAAGATGTGCAGCGGCAGGACCAGCCCAGGGAACAGGACCGTCCCGAGCGGGAACACCGGCAGCCGTGCGGTCACGCGTCCGAGGGTAGTCGGACCGGGCACCATCCCGCGTGTCCCGGCTCACCGTCCCGGCCTGCGGGCGGCGCGGGTCGGCTCCGGGGCGGCGGCCTAGACTCGCAAGGGTGCTGAACCGGATCGACCTGCGTGGCGTCGTGCGCGACCCGCGCCGGCTGCTGCCCCGTGCCCAGCTCGACGTCTCGGTGGCCGTCGAGAGGATCCGCCCCCTGGTGGAGGCGGTCCGGGAGCATGGGTACCCGGCGATCCGGGAGGCGAGCGAACGGTTCGACGGTATCTCCCCGGAGCGCCTGCGGGTGCCGGTGGAGACGATCCGCGCGGCGGAGGGCGGCCTCGACCCCCAGGTGCGCGCCGCCCTGCTGGAGTCCATCAGCCGGGCCCGCAAGGTCCACGCCGACCAGCGCCGCGCCGACCACACCACCCAGGTGGTGCCGGGCGGCACGGTGACCGAGCGCTGGGTGCCGGTCGACCGGGTCGGCCTGTACGTCCCGGGCGGCCTGGCCATGTATCCGTCGACCGTGGTGATGAACGTCGTCCCCGCCCAGGCGGCCGGGGTCCGCTCGCTGGTGGTGGTGAGCCCGCCGCAGAAGGACAACGGCGGCCTGCCCGACCAGCGGGTCCTCGCGGCCTGCGCGCTGCTCGGCGTCGACGAGGTCTACGCGGTCGGCGGCGCCCAGGCGGTGGCCATGCTCGCGTACGGCGCCACCGTCGACCCGGACGGCGCCGAGCGCTGCGCGCCGGTCGACATGATCACCGGCCCGGGCAACATCTGGGTCACCGCCGCGAAGCGGCTGCTGCGCGGCGTGGTCGGCATCGACGCCGAGGCCGGCCCGACCGAGATCGCCATCCTGGCCGACGACACCGCCGACCCGGTGCACGTCGCCGCCGACCTGATCAGCCAGGCCGAGCACGACCCCCTGGCGGCGAGCGTGCTGGTCACGCCGTCGGTGGCGCTCGCCGACGCGGTCGACGCGGAGCTGGCCCGGCAGGTGCCGGCGGCCAAGCACGCCGAGCGGATCGGCACCGCGCTGCGCGGGGAGCAGAGCGGGGTGGTCCTGGTCGACGACCTCGAGGCGGGGCTGCGGGTGGTCGACGCGTACGCGGCCGAGCACCTGGAGATCCAGACCGCGCAGGCCCGCGAGTGGGCGATGCGGGTGCGCAACGCCGGGGCGATCTTCGTCGGCGCCTGGTCGCCGGTGTCGCTCGGCGACTACTGCGCCGGTTCCAACCACGTGCTGCCCACCGGCGGCTGCGCCCGGCACTCGTCCGGCCTGTCCGTGCAGTCCTTCCTGCGCGGCATCCACCTGGTGGAATACAGCCAGGAGGCGCTGCGCGAGGTGGCTCCGCACGTGGTCACCCTGGCCACCGTCGAGGACCTGCCGGCCCACGGCCAGGCGGTCAGCGCGCGCTTCCCGGGGGACGGCTCGTGAGCGAGCGCAGCGAGCTCAGCCCGCACCGGCCGCCGGCCGGCCCCGAGCGAAGCGAGGTGGCGGCATGAGTGGGCTTGACGATCTGCCGATCCGCGACGACCTGCGGGGCCTGTGGCCGTACGGCGCGCCGCAGCTCGACGTGCCGGTCCGGCTGAACACCAACGAGAACTCCTACCCGGTGCCCGAGCCGGTGGCGGACGCCATCGCCAAGGCCCTCGCGGCCGAGCTGCGCGACCTCAACCGCTACCCGGACCGGGACGCGGTCGCGCTCCGCGCCGACCTGGCGGCGTACCTGGGCCACGGGCTCACCGTCGACCAGGTGTGGGCGGCTAACGGCTCCAACGAGATCCAGCAGCAGCTGCTCCAGGCGTTCGGCGGCCCGGGGCGCAGCGCGCTCGGCTTCACCCCGGCGTACTCGATGCACCCGCTGCTCGCGCTCGGCACCGGCACCGGCTGGATCCCGGCCGCCCGCGGCGTCGACTTCGGCCTCACCGCCGACGAGGCGGTCGCCCAGGTCCGGGCGCACCGGCCCGACGTGGTCTTCCTCTGCTCGCCGAACAACCCGACCGGCACCGCGCTCGACCCGGCCGTGATCGCCGCCGTGCTCGACGAGGCGCCCGGCATGGTGATCGTGGACGAGGCGTACGCCGAGTTCGCCCGGCCCGGCACGGTGAGCGCGCTGGCCGTGCTGCCCGACCACCCGCGGCTGGTGGTCACCCGGACCATGAGCAAGGCGTTCGGGTTCGCCGGCGGGCGGCTCGGCTACCTGGCCGCCGACCCGGCCGTGGTGCAGGCGGTGCAGCTCGTCCGGCTGCCGTACCACCTCTCCGCGCTCACCCAGGCCGCCGCCCGCGCGGCCCTGGCGCATCGCGACGCCCTGCTCGGCACGGTCGCCGCGATCATGGAGCAGCGCGACCGGATCGTCGCCGAGCTGCGGGCCCGCGGCCACCGGGTCGCCGACAGCGACGCCAACTTCGTGCTCTTCGAGGTGGGCGGTGACCAGGCGGCCGCCTGGCGCACCCTGCTCGACGCCGGTGTGCTGGTCCGCGACGTCGGCCTGCCCGGCTGGCTGCGGGTCACCGCCGGCACCCCCGCCGAGACCGACGCCTTCCTCGCCGCGATGGAGAAGCTCTCGTGAGCGCGCGGGAAGTGCGGCGCAAGAGCCCCGCAGTCGCGACCGAAAGGCAGGCAATGAGGCGCACCGCCCGGGTGGAGCGGATCACCAAGGAGACGAAGGTCCTCGTCGAGATCGACCTCGACGGCACCGGCAAGGCCGACATCGAGACGGGTGTCGGCTTCTACGACCACATGCTCCACCAGATCGCCCGGCACGGCGGCTTCGACCTGACCGTGCACACCGTCGGCGACCTGGAGATCGACGCCCACCACACCATGGAGGACACCGCGCTCGCCCTGGGCGCCGCGGTCGACCAGGCGTTGGGGGACAAGGCCGGCATCCGGCGGTACGGCTCGGCCACGGTGCCGATGGACGAGGTCCTGGTCCGGGCCGCGGTCGACCTCTCCGGCCGGCCGTACGTGGTGCACGACGAGCCGCCGCTCGCCCCGAACATCGGCCCGGTCTACCCGACCAGCATGACCCGGCACATCTGGGAGTCGTTCGGCCAGGCGGCCCGGATCACCCTGCACGTGGACGTGCTGCGGGCGGCCCGCCCCGGCGGCCACCCGGACGCCCACCACGTGGTCGAGGCCCAGTTCAAGGCGGTGTCCCGGGCGTTGCGCGACGCCACCGCGATCGACCCGCGCAACGCCGGGGCGATCCCGAGCACGAAGGGCGCACTCTGATGGGGGCGGCACTGCCGACGCTGCTGCTGATCCTGGCCGGGGTGCTGGTCGGCGGGACGTGGTCGCTCTACCGCCAGGGCGCGCCGCGCGGCGCCGTGGTGATCACCGGGCTGCTCGCCGCCCTGGCCACCGCCGGCGGGCTGCTCTGGCTGCTACCCGGAGACGGCGCATGAGCGAGCGGCAGCGAGCGAATCATCAGCACAGTGCCGTGGTGCCTCATGGCGGCACGGAGCGCAGCGGAGTGCCGGCATGAGCGAGCGACTCGTCGGGCGCAGCGGAGTGCCGGCATGAGCAGGCGGATCGTGGTGCTCGACTACGGCTCGGGCAACCTGCGGTCGGCCGAGCGTGCCTTGGAGCGGGCCGGTGCGGACGTCACCGTGACCGACGACCTGACCGCTGCCGCCGAGGCGGACGGCCTGGTGGTGCCGGGTGTCGGCGCGTACGCCGCCTGCATGGCCGGGCTCGAGGCGCTCGGCGCCGGCCCGGTCATCGCCGAGCGAGTGGCAGCCGGCCGGCCGGTGCTGGGCATCTGCGTAGGGATGCAGGTGCTCTTCGAGCACGGCGACGAGCACGGCGTGGTGACCAAGGGGCTCGGGCTGCTGCCCGGCGGGGTGACCCGGCTGCCCGCCGAGCGGTTGCCGCACATGGGCTGGAACACCGTCCGCCCGCCGGCGGGCTCGGTGCTCTTCGCCGGCCTGCCGGCCGACGCCCGGTTCTACTTCGTCCACTCGTACGGGGTGACGGACACCGCCGGGCTGGCCGCGGCCGGGGCGAGGGTGACCACTGCCGAGCACGGGACCGAGTTCGTCGCGGCCGTGGAGCGGGGTCCGCTGGCGGCGGCCCAGTTCCACCCGGAGAAGTCGGCCGACAGCGGCGCCACCCTGCTGCGCAACTGGCTCGCGACCCTGTGAGCGCGAGGAGTGAGCCGGGTTTGCGAGCCCCGCAGTCGCGAGCGGCGGTGGACCGGTGAGTAAGGAGCGGGCCCGCCGCCGGGAAGCCCGCGAGGCGCAACTGGAGGCTGAGCGCGCCGTCCGCCGCCGCCGGGTGGCCCGGCGGGAGCGGCGCCGCGCCCTGGTACGCCGGTTGACGCCGCAGCTGCGGCGCGGCCGGACCGGCCGACTGAGGCGGCACACCCGCGGCGAGCGGGCGGCGATCGTGCTGCTCACCGGGGTGGCGCTGGCCGGCATCTGGACTTTCGTGGACGACCTGGCGCTGCGGCTGGCGTTGGTCGTGTTGTTGCTGCTGGTGCTGCCGGCGATCGTGGTGATCGCCCTGGACCGTCGTACCTGATGCGAGGAGAAGCGCTGTGAGTCTCACCCTGTTGCCCGCTGTGGACGTCGCCGACGGGCGGGCCGTCCGGCTCGTGCAGGGCGCCGCCGGCAGCGAGACCGCGTACGGCGACCCGCTGGAGGCGGCCCTCGCCTGGCAGTCCGACGGTGCGGAGTGGATCCACCTGGTCGACCTGGACGCCGCCTTCCGCCGGGGCACCAACGCGCACCTGCTCGCCGAGGTGGTCCGGCAGCTCGATGTGAAGGTCGAGCTCTCCGGCGGGATCCGGGACGACGAGTCGCTGCAGGCGGCGCTGGGCACCGGGGCGGCCCGGGTCAACATCGGCACCGCCGCGCTGGAGGACCCGCAGTGGTGCGACCGGATCTGTGGCGAGTACGGCGACCGGGTGGCGATCGGGCTGGACGTGCGCGGCCGTACCCTCTCCGCGCGGGGCTGGACCCGCGACGGCGGTGACCTGTGGGAGGTGCTGGAGCGGCTGGACAAGGCCGGCGCCTCCCGGTACGTGGTCACCGACATCACCAAGGACGGCACCATGCGCGGGCCGAACCTGGACCTGCTGCGCGAGGTCTGCTCCCGCACCGACGCGCCGGTGATCGCCTCCGGCGGCGTCTCCACCCTGGACGACCTGCGCGCCCTGGCCGCCCTGGAGCCGGTGGGCGTGGAGGGCGTGATCGCCGGCAAGGCGCTCTACGCCGGGGCGTTCACCGTCGCCGAGGCGCTGTCCACGCTGCGGGCCGCGGCGTGACCTCCCCGGTCGTCACCCGCCTCGGCTCCGGTGGGCCCTGGGAGGCCCGGTTCGGCTATTCGCGGGTGGTCCGGGTCGGGAACCTGGCCATCACCGCCGGCTGCACCTCGACGGTCGACGGGCAGGTGGCGCACGTGGGGGACGCCGCGGCCCAGACCGCGCAGGCGCTGCGGATCGGCCTGGACGCACTCGCCGAGGTGGGCGCCGAGCCGGCCGACGTGATCCGGACCCGGATGTACGTGACCGACCGGCGCCACGCCGACGAGGTCGGCCGGGCCCACAACGCGGTGTTCGGGGCGGTCCGCCCGGTGGCGACGATGGTCGTGGTGGCCGGGCTGATCGACCCGGAGCAGCTGGTCGAGGTGGAGCTGGAGGCGTACCTCTCCTCATGAGCACCAACCGCGAGATCCACCTGGCCTCCCGCCCGCAGGGCTGGCCGACCCCCGACAACTTCCGGCTCGTGGAGACCGAGGTGCCCACCCCGGGCCCTGGGCAGCTGGTGGTCCGCAACCAGTTCATCTCGGTCGACCCGTACATGCGCGGCCGGATGAACGACGTCAAGTCGTACGTGCCGCCGTTCGCCCTCGACGCCCCGCTCGACGGCGGCGCGGTCGGCGAGGTGGTGGCCAGCGAGGCCGACGGGTTCGCCCCCGGCGACACCGTGCTGCACGGCCTCGGTTGGCGCGAGTACGCGCTGGTCGACGCGAAGGTTGCCCGCCAGGTCGACCCGAACCTCGCCCCGCTGAGCGTCTACCTGGGAGTGCTCGGCATGACCGGGCTGACCGCGTACGCCGGCCTGCTCGACGTGGCCGCCATGAAGCCCGGCGAGACCGTATTCGTCTCCGGCGCGGCCGGCGCGGTGGGCAGCATGGTCGGCCAGATCGCCAAGCTGCGCGGCGCGGCCCGGGTGGTCGGCAGCGCCGGCTCGCCGGCCAAGGTCGAGCGGCTCAGGTCGCTCGGCTTCGACGCCGCCTTCGACTACCACGACGGCCCGGTCCGGGATGCCCTGCGGGCCGCCGCGCCCGACGGCGTCGACGTGTACTTCGACAACGTCGGCGGCGAGCACCTGGAGGCCGCGATCGGGGCGATGAACCTGCACGGCCGGGCCGCGATCTGCGGCATGATCGCCCAGTACAACGCCACCGAGCCGCCCGCCGCGCCGCGCAACCTGGCGCTGTTGATCGGCAAGCGGCTCACCCTGCGCGGCTTCCTGGTGGGCGACCACGGTCACCTGCGCGAGCAGTTCGTCCAGGAGACGGCCGGCTGGCTGCGCGCCGGGAAGATCGCGTACGACGAGACGGTGGTCGACGGCATCGAGCACGCCCCGGCGGCGTTCCTCGGCATGCTGCGCGGCGAGAACCTGGGCAAGATGCTGGTCCGGCTGTGAGGCAGGACGGGGCCCCTGCACAAGGGCCCCGGTAGTGGAGGGTCCCGGCCAGCACCGTGGCCGGCCTCACAGGCCGGCCGCTGGCGGAAACGGGGAAGGATAGGCTCGCGACATGACGGTGGCGGTACGGGTGATCCCCTGTCTGGACGTGGACGCCGGACGGGTGGTCAAGGGGGTCAACTTCGTCGACCTTCGGGACGCCGGCGACCCGGTCGAGCTGGCGGCCGCGTACGACCGGGCCGGCGCGGACGAGCTGACCTTCCTCGACGTCACCGCGTCCGTCAGCGACCGGGGGACCATGCTCGACGTGGTCCGGCGCACCGCCGAGTCGGTCTTCATCCCGCTCACCGTCGGCGGCGGCGTACGCACGGTCGCCGACGTCGACACGCTGCTGCGGGCGGGCGCGGACAAGGTCGGCGTGAACACCGCCGCGATCGCCCGGCCGGAGCTGATCGCCGAGATCGCCGACCGGTTCGGCCGGCAGGTGCTGGTGCTCTCCCTCGACGTGCGGCGGGCGCCGGACGGCACCACGCCGAGCGGCTTCGAGGTGACCACCCACGGCGGCCGCCGGGGCACCGGCCTCGACGCGGTCGAGTGGGCCCGGCGCGGCGCCGAGCTGGGTGCGGGGGAGATCCTGCTCAACTCGATGGACGCCGACGGGACCAAGGCCGGCTTCGACCTGCCGCTGATCCAGGCCGTCCGGGCGGCCGTCGACGTGCCGGTGATCGCGAGCGGCGGCGCCGGCGCGGTGGCGCACTTCCCGCCGGCGATCGGTGCGGGCGCCGACGCGGTGCTCGCGGCCAGCGTCTTCCACTTCGGCGAGCTGACCGTCGGCGAGGTCAAGGACGCCCTGCGCACCGCCGGCCACCCGGTCCGCTGACCCATCCACCGGCCCGCCCCTGACCGGACCGGGTCGCCGAGCTGCCGGTGTCATGCCGGCCCGGACACCGCCGGGTCGCCGAGCTGGCGGTATCGCGCCGGCCCGGATGCCGCCGGGTCGCCGAGCTGGCGTGGCCAAACCGGGCGGCGGGTTCAGGGGCGGCCGGAGTGGCCCTCGGGGGAACGGCGCGGCATCGGGATCGACCGGACCACGTACTCCTGGACGGCGGCGGCGTGGTCGTCCTCGGCGAGGCTCCAGTCGGACGTGCCCGGCGTGTGCCGGCGGGTCAGCACGCCCTGCACGGTGTCCACGGTGGTCCCCAGCCCGGCGCTCGGCCGGGTGCGCCACAGCCGCTCGCCGTCCGGGGTGATCCGGAACCAGCCGTCGGAGACGGTGACCAGGCCCGCGCCGAGGAGCCGGCGGACGGCGCCCTCGACCTCGTCCCGCTCGGGGATGGACCGGTTGAGGTGGTCGGCGGTGGAGAGGACGTCAGCCAGGCGGACACCCTCCGGACGTCGCGTGGTGGCCGCCCGGCGATGCCGTCCGGCACCGCTCGCGATCACCAGCGAGACGAAGATCCAGGCGTCGGTCCAGCGCCATCCGTTCTCCCCCATGAACGAATGATGCCCGGCGTTGCCGGCGGAGAAAACACCTGGTTTCGACGCCGGCCGTCGGCGCAGCTCAGCCGGGGTGCGGTCCGGCCCATCCGGTGGCCGTCGGCGTGGCCGGGGTGACACTGCACTGGTGACCCGGCTCAGGCCGCCTCGCCCGCCGGGCGCGGCGTGGGGCTCACCGCCGGCTCCACGGCGGGACCCTCCGACTGCTGCGGGGGCACCGCGAAGAGCGGGATGAACAACTGGGCGAGCGGCCCGATGGCGAGCGCGTACGCGACCGTGCCGACGCCGACCGTGCCGCCGAGCAGCCAGCCCAGCGCCAGCACGGTCACCTCGATGACGGTCCGGACCAGCCGGATGGAGCGGCCGGGGCGGCGGGCGACGTACCCGGTCATCAGGCCGTCGCGCGGGCCGGGGCCGAAGGCCGCCCCGAGGTAGAGACCGGTTGCCGCGCCGTTGGCGACGATCCCGACGACCAGCAGGCAGATCCGCAGCGGCAGGCCGCCGCCGGCCGGCACCAGGGCCAGGGTGCCGTCCACCACCAGCCCGATCACCACCACGTTGCTGACCGTGCCGAGGCCGGGGCGTTGCCGCAGCGGGATCCACAGCAGCAGCACCAGGGCGCCGACCGCGATGGTGACCGTGCCGAAGGAGAGCCCGGTCTGCCGGGCGAGGCCCTGGTGGAACACGTCCCACGGGTCGAGGCCGAGGCCGGACCGGATCATCAGGGCCATGCTGACGCCGTAGAGCGCGAGCCCGGCGTAGAGCTGGGTCAGTCGCCGGGCGGGCCGGTACCGGAAATTGCCAATCGGTGCCATGCATGCCACCCTAGGGTCCAATCTCGCCCGCGACAGAGCCAATTCCGGAGGGGTGGCCATGACGAGTCAGGTGCGTGGTGTCCAATTGGCTCGGCTCCTCGGCCAGTGGCACGCGCTGCCCGGCCGCCGACGCAGCCCCGACTACGCCGCGCTCGCCGCCGCGGTCCGCGGCCTGCTCGCCGACGGCCGGCTCCCCCTGGGGGTACGCCTGCCGGCCGAGCGGGAGCTGGCGGAAGCGCTGCGGATCAGCCGTACCACGGTCACCGCCGCCTACCGGGAGCTGCGCGAGAGCGGCCACCTGGCCAGCCGGCGCGGGGCCGGCAGCTGGACCATGCTGCCCGGTACCCACCGGGTGGCGAGCACCGGGCTGTGGACCCCGCTGGACGACCGGGACATGATCGACCTCGGGGTGGCCGCGCTCGCCGCCCCGCCGCAGCTCGTCCCGGCCGCCCGAGCGGCCACCGAGGACCTGCCCCACTACCTGGGCGGGGCCGGCTACCACCCGACCGGCATCATCGAGCTGCGCGAGGCGGTGGCCCGGGCGTACACCGAGCGGGGGCTGCCGACCAGCCCGGAGCAGATCATGGTCACCAGCGGCACCCAGCACGCGCTGGACCTGGTGCTGCGGCTGGCCCTGTCGCCCGGCGGCGGGGTGCTGGTGGAGTCCCCGACCTACCCCAACGCGCTCGCCGCGCTGTCGGCCCGTCGGGCCCGGATCAGCACCCACGGCCTCGCCATGGACGACCTCGGCTGGGACGCCGACCTGCTGCTGGGCAGCATCCGGCAGGCCCGGCCGAAGCTGGCTTACCTGATCCCCGAGTTCCAGAACCCGACCGGCCACCTGATGGCGACCGAGTTGCGCGAGCGGCTGGTCGCCGCCGCCCACGTTGCCGGGACCGACCTGGTGATCGACGAGTCCTTCGTGGACCTGCCGCTGGACGGCACCCCGCTGCCGCCGCCGGTCGCCACCTTCGACCGGCACTCCCGGGTGATCAGCATCGGCGGGATGAGCAAGCCGTACTGGGGTGGCCTGCGGATCGGCTGGGTCCGGGCGTCGGCGCCGCAGGTGCAGCGGCTGGCCGCCGCCCGGGTCGGTGTCGACATGGCCAGCCCGGTCCTCGACCAGCTCGTCGCGGTGCACCTGCTCGCCGAAGCGGCGACCATCGTGGCCGCGCGGCGGGCGCAGCTCGCCGCCCAGCGGGACGCGCTGGTCGGCGCGCTGGCCGAGCGGCTGCCCGACTGGCGGGTCAGCGTGCCGCGCGGCGGCGTGACGCTCTGGGTCGAGCTGGACGGCCCGGTCTCCAGCGCCCTGGCCCGGGCCGCCGAGGAGGTCGGCGTACGCCTGGCGCCCGGACCCCGGTTCGGCCTGGACGGCACCCTCGAGCGGTTCCTACGGCTGCCGTTCACGCTGCCCGCCGCCGACCTGGTGGAGGCCGTCGGCCGGCTCGCCGCGGTCCGCTACGACCTCGACCGGACCGGCCGCCCGCAGTGGCGGGAGCCGTCCGTCATCACCTGAGCCGGGCGGGCTTGCCGGATGCCCCGCGCGGGGCACCGCCGCCGGGCAGACTCAAGCGATGGCCAGCGGTAGGTCGAGGGGACTGTCCGATCGGTTCCAGATGGTCGCCGAGAGCGGCGGGGTGACCCGGCTGGAACTCTTCCTCGACCTGGTTTTCGTCTACGCCTTCCTCAACGTGACCAGTCTGGCCGCTGCCCATCCCGACCTCTTCGGGATCGTGCGCGGTCTGCTGCTGCTCGCGCTGCTGTGGTGGTGCTGGGTCTCCTACGCCTGGCTCAGCAACTCCATCCGGTTGGACCGGGGGATCATGCCGATGGTCGCCTTCGGCCTCATCGCGATCATCTTTGTGGTGGGGGTGGCGATTCAGGAGGCATTCGTCGACCGGCCCGGTGGGCTGCCCGGCCCGCTCATCTTCGTGCTGGGCTACCTCGCCGCGCGGGCCGGCGCCCTGACGGTCGCGATGATCTGCGCCCGGTCCGACCCGGTCTCCCGGCAGCGGGTCCGGCGCGGCTGGCTGCCCCTGTTCGGTGCCGCCCCGCTGCTGCTGCTCGCGGCGCTGCTGGCCAGCCGGTTGATCGATGTCGAGATCCATCCGTGGGCCCGCCTCGGGCTGGTGCTCCTGGCGATCCTCATCGAGTACCGCGGTGGGATGTTCACCGGCGCGGTCGGTGGGCGCGACATCCCGGTACGACACTGGGTCGAGCGGCATTCCCTGATCGTCATGGTCGCGTTCGGCGAGACCATCATCTCCGTCGGGGTCAGCCGGGGCATCGGCTCCACCGAACCGATCACCTGGCCGCTGGTCGCCGCCATCCTGCTCAGCATGAGCGTCGTGGGCGTGCTCTGGTGGACCTACTTCGACCTCGCCCGGTTCGCCGCCGAACTCGCCCTTGAGCGGGTGTCCGGGGCGGCCCGGGTACGGCTGGCGCGGAACGCGTACACCTTCCTGCACCTGCCGATGATCGGCGGTCTGATCCTGCTCTCCCTCGGCCTCGAGAAGGCGGTGGGGGCCGTCGGCGAACCGGGGCCGCTGCCCGGGCTGTCCCTGCTCGCACTGTACGGCGGCGTGATCCTCTACCTGGTCGGGCTGCTCGCCTTCGAAGGGCGCACGATGCACATCGTGGGCCGCGGGCCGCTGCTCGGCCTCGTCCTGCTCGCCCTCGGCATACCGGTGGCGGCCCAGGTGCCGGCGCTGGCCGCGCTCGCGATTCTCGCCGGCCTGGTGGCCGTGCTCGTGCTCGCCGACCGTACCGTCTTCCGGGGCCGGCACCAGGTCCTGCACCGCGCGATCCAGCCCGCCGTCCAGCGGGCCGTCGGTGTCGCCCCGAAGGAACTCTTCTTCGATCTGGTCTTCGTCTACGCGTTCATCCAGGTCACCAGCCTGATGGCCGCCGATCCGACCTGGCACGGGCTGGTCCGCGGGCTGGCGGTGCTGGCCGTGCTCTGGTGGGCCTGGAACGTGTTCGCGTGGCTGTCCACCGCGCTGCGCACCGACGAGCCGGGAACTCGCCTGGTTTACGTCGCCGTCGCGGCGAACATCCTCATCATCGCGATCGCGATCCCGGTGGCGTTCTACGACCCGTCGCGGGTCGGGCTGTTCGGGCCGCTGGTTTTCGCGACCTGCTACGGCGTCGTCCGGCTGCTGCACCTGGGCTCGTTCTGGGTGGTCGCGCGCGGCAATCCCGGCTTACGCCGCCAACTGCTGCTGCTCGCCCTCGCGGCCGGGCTGGCGACGCTCCTGCTGCTGGGCGCAGCGCTGCTGCCCGAACTGGTCGGCGCGCGGGGACCCTACAGCCCGCTGCGGATCGCCCTGTGGCTGGCCGCCATTGCCGTCGACTACAGCAGTCGGTACCTGGTGAACGTCAGTCAGTGGCGGATCAGTTCGGCCAGTCACTGGGCGGAGCGGTACGGCCTGATCGTCATCGTCGCGCTCGGCGAGGCGATCATCGCCACCGGACGTGCGGTCGCCGACCAACCGATATCCGGGCTGGTGGTCGTCGGGGCGATCCTCGGCACGGCGCTGGTAGGGACGCTGTGGTGGGCGTACTTCGACGTCGACGCCATCGCCGGGGAACGCGCTGTGGAGACCGCTGCGGGCGGCGACCGCAGCCGGCTGGCCGCCGACGCGTACACCTTTCTGCACCTGGCGATGGTGGCCGGCATCGTGCTGGTCGCGCTCGGTCTGGGCCAGACGCTCGCGCTGGCGCACCGGAGGCCCGGGCTGGCCGCGGGGTTGCCCACCCTGGCCCACCTCGCCCTCTACGGCGGGGTGATCCTCTATCTGATCGGCGATCAGGCCTTCTGGTGGCGGACGCAGCACCGCATCCGGTGGATCCGCGGCATCACGACGGTGGTGCTCGTCGCGCTGGTCCCGCTGGCCGCCCCGTGGGCCGGGCTGGTGGGCCTCGCGGTCCTCGTCGCCGTCGCCATCATCTTCTTGATCGTCGAAGCGGTGCGTACGGCGCAGCTCAGACGGGTGCTGCGCGAACCGCTGGTCCCCGAGGCGGGCCCGTAGCGGGTGCCGCTGACCGCCCCGCACCGCATCCGGTCAGGACGGCGGGCGCCAGATCGCCGCCGGCACCGACCAGCCTGCCCGGATCGCACTCGGGGGGCCGCACCGGCTGCAAAACTGCGCGGGTGAGGAACAGCGGCGGCACCCGGTGGGCGAGCGTGGTCCGGCTCGGCGCGCCGGGGTCCCGGGTTACGCGGCTGGAGCTCTTCTTCGACCTCGTCTTCGTCTTCGCGTTCCTCACCGTCACCGGCCTGACCGCGAGCCAGCCCAGCTGGGTCAACCTGTTCCATGCCCTGCTCGTGCTGGCGCTGCTCTGGTGGTGCTGGCAAGGCTTCGCCGGCCTCGGCAACCTGGTCCGGGCCGACCAGGGCGTGCTGCCGGTGGTCGGCTTCGTCATCGGGGCCGCCACCTTCCTGCTGGTGCTGAGCATTCCGGGCGCGTTCGTGGACCAGCCCGGCGGGACGGCCCGCTCGTCGCAGCTCGCGCTGGAGGAGCAGATCGCCGTCGAGATGGAGCAGACCCGGTGGCGCCAGCACCAGCTGTGACCGCGGCCGACGACCGCCGGAAGGACCGACGGCCGTGCCCCGGGACGGTGGGGCACGGCCGCCGGACGGTACGGTCGGCTACAGCTCGGCGAGGGTGCCCGCGTACATCTTCTCGATCTCGGCGGCGAAGTTGCTCTCCACGCCCCGGCGCTTGATCTTCAGCGACGGGGTGACCTCACCGTCCTCGATGGTGAGGTCGCGGGGGAGGATGGTCACCTTCTTGATCGTCTCCCAGCGGTTGAGCTTGGCGTTCAGCTCCGCCACGTAGCCGTCGACCATCGCCTGGGCCTCCGGCGAGGTGACTATCCCGGTGTAGTCGCGACCCTCCAGCGGGCCGCCGGCCGCCCAGCCCTTGATCGCGTCCGGGTCGAGGGTGACCAGCATGGTGCAGTAGTTGCGGGCCTGCCCGATCACCACGGCCTGCGAGGTGTACGGGCAGATGGCCTTGAACATGCCCTCGATGTGCGACGGTGCGATGTACTTCCCGCCCGACGTCTTGACCAGGTCCTTCTTCCGGTCGGTGATCCGCAGGTAGCCGTCGTCGTCCAGGCTGCCGATGTCCCCCGTGCGGAAGAAGCCGTCCTCGGTGAACGCGGCGGCGGTCTCCTCGGGCAGGTTGTGGTAGCCGCGCATCACCGGCCGGCCGCGGAGCAGGATCTCGCCGTCGCTGTCGATCCGGCACTCCAGGTCGCCCATCGCCTTGCCGACGGTGCCGATACGCAGCCCGCCCGGCGGGTTGACGAAGTTGCCGGCGCTGGTCTCGGTGAGGCCGTACCCCTCGGAGATGGGCAGGTTGGCGGCGGCGAAGAAGGTGCCGATCTCCTTGCTCAGCGGGGCCGCGCCGGAGACGAGCACCCGGATCCGGCCGCCGAGCCGGGCCTGGAGCTTGCTGAAGACCAGTTTCTCGGCCACCGCGTACCTCAGCTTCAGGCCGAGGGGGAGCGGCTTGCCGGCCTGCTCCAGCGCGACCTTCTCCTTGCCCACCGCGACGCCCCAGGCGAAGATCTTCGCCTTCGCGCCCCCGGCGTCCTGGGCCGTGGTGACCACCTTGTTGTAGACCTTCTCGAAGACCCGGGGCGCGCCGCACATCAGCGTCGGCCGGACCACCCCGAGCAGCTCGACCAGCTTCTCCACCCGCCCGTCGACGTACGTGGGCAGGCCGACGTGGGTGACGCCGCAGAGCAGCGTCTTGCCGAAGGAGTGCGACAGCGGCAGCCAGAGGTACTGGAGGTCGTCGAAGTGCAGCAGCCCCAGCTCGGCCTGCGCGACTCCCTCCCAGCACCAGCCCCCGTGCAGCAGCTCGACGCCCTTCGGTCGGCCCGTGGTGCCGGAGGTGTAGATGAGGGTGGCCAGGTGGTCCGGGCCGATGCCGGCGACCAGCATGTCGATCAGTTCCGGCTCGTTCTCCAGCGCCCGGGCTCCCCGCGCCTCCAGCTCGGTCAGGGTGAGCTGCGGGACCGCCGCGGCCGGGTCGGGCTCGCCGTCGAAGAGCACCACGTGGGTCAGCGCCGGCAACTCCGCGCCGGCGACCTTCGCGGCCTGGGCCGGGTTCTCGGCGAAGAGGATCCGCGAGCCGGAGTCGGAGATGATGTAGGTGGCGTCCTCCGGCTCGGTGGTCGGGTAGACGGTGGTGGTGGCCCCGCCCGCGCACATGATGCCGAAGTCGGCGATCACCCATTCGAGCCGGGTGTTCGCCAGGATCGCCACCGGGTCCTCCAGGCCGACGCCGAGCCCGTGCAGCCCGGCCGCGACCGCCTTGGCGCGCCGCCCGACCTGCTCCCAGCTCAACCACACCGGCCCCGAGTCGTCCGCGGCGGGGTGGGCGAACGCGGGACTGGCCGGGGTGGCCGCCACGCGTTTGAGGAACATGTCGGGGATGGAACGGTACGGTACATCGAGAGCCATCGCTGCAGCCGCCTTCAGGGTGGAGGGACGTGACGGAGGTCACGCCATTCTGCGGTTACCGAAGAGTATTGCCTCCACCGGGGCGGCGGCTAGCCCTGGTGCCTGCGGCGCGACCGGCGTCCCCCGGGCGGCGACCGGCCCGGTCAGGCGTACCGGGACGCGGCGAGCGACCAGTCGTAGGTGGCCCGGATCCAGTTCCGCCGGGTGGTCAGGAAGGCCAGGACCGCCTCGTCGCCCCCCGCGGCCAGCGCCGACTCCCGTTCCCCGTACGCCACCAGCGCCGCGTTGAACCGGGCGGCCGCCGCACGCAGCGCCGACTCCTCGTCCTGCTCGGTCTCGCCCGCGATCGTGGTGACCAGGTTGTGGCCGTCCGGCGCGCTGCTGCGCTCCTTGCCGTACGAGAAGAGGTCGTTGCACCAGCAGACCAGATCGGCGGCGAGGTCGTCCACGGCGGCCAGCGCCGGATCCGCCCGCCGCCCCGGCTCCGGCACCGCGTCGTACGCCAGTTCGGTGAGGGTGAAGCTGGGCCGGGCCCCGCCGGTGTGCCGGCGCATCTGCACGTACTCGGCCACCCCCGGTACCCGCCGGTGCTCCCGGTTGGCCGCCTCCCAGAGCAGCGCCAGCAGATACTCCCGCAACTGGCTGACCAGCCGCAGCAGCAGGGCCGGCCGCTGCCGGGCGCGCGCCCGCCGGCACAGGTCGTGCAGCGCGACGCCGAGCGGTCCGGCGCCGACCGGCGCCGGCGCGTCCGGGTCGCCCTGCCGGTCGAGCACCTCCAGCAGGCCCGCCACCGTGGGCGCGAGCCGTGTCGGGCTGGCGCCCAGGCCGTCCTCGTCGCAGGCGTCGTCCATCACGAACAGCCAGGAGATCAGGTCGGTGAGCAGGCGCAGCCGGTCCAGCGGCCCACCCGGGCAGGCCCGGCCGGCCAGTTCCGCCGGGTTGGCACCGGCCAGCCGGCGCAGCCCGGCCGGATCGTCGATCAGGCCCAGCTCGCGTACCCAGCCGGCGCTCTCCCCGGCGGCCAGTTCGACAGCGGGGTGCCGGCGCGCCGGAAAGGGGGGTTCGCGCAGTGCCGAGACCGCGAAGCTCCGCATCCGTCCCCCTGTCCCGCCGCCCTCGGTAATGGGGCGGTGGCCGAGAGCGTACGACAGGAATGATCAGCCGTGGTGGTCGGGTCGTGGGCGGTTTCACATCTCGTGGTGACCGCTTCCGCTCATCCGTCAGAAGCCCAGGCTGGCCGCCCGCAACCGTTCGGCCGCCGCGGACGGGCCGTCCACCTGCACCCGCGCCACCCGCTGCCGGCCGGAGAGGAAGAGCACCAGCTCGCCGGGCGCGCCCACCACCCGCAGCCGGTCGCCGCCCCGGCCGGCGGTGCGCTCGCCGAACCCCGGCGCCTGGACCAGCAGGTCCGCCGGGAAGCGGCGCAGCGCCAACCGGGCCATCCCCGCGGCCCGCTTCCAGAGCACCGCCTGGAACCCCGCCGGCAGGTCCCGCGGCAGCCACCCCGGCTGCGCCCGGCGGACGTCCTCGTGGTGGATGAAGAACTCCAGGGTGTTGACCAGTTCGTCGGTGAGCGGGTTGCTGACCGGGCTCCACACCGGCGGGCGGCGCACCCGCGCCACCAGCTCCGCGTACGGTCCCGCGGCCGTGCGCCGGCGGACCGCCTCACCGTACCGGCGCAGCGGCCGCAGCAGGATACCGGCGGCGGCGTCCGGCCGGCGCTCGCGCACCGTCAGGTGCGCCGCGAGGTCGCGGGTGCGCCACCCCTCGTCGATCGTCGGCGCGTCCGGTCCCAGGTCCAGCAGCAGATCGGCGAGCGCCTCGCGCTCCGATCGGGCGTACCGCGGCATGGCCCGATCGTAGGCCGGTGGCGGCCCGGCCACCGGGACGGCACGGCCGGCGGCGCCGCGCCGGCGGCCACCGGTCGGGCGCGGCGCCACGAACCGCCCTGGTCAGGGTGGCCGGTGCGGGAAGGTGACGTCGGACATACGCCCTCCGGGTCGGCGGATCTGGCGCCGAGCGGTAAGGATGAGGGAGAAAATTGCGGCTTACGGCGGGGGAGAGCGTGGCGAGCGGGACAAGTCGGGACGTGCTCGGCAGGGGACTGCGGGTACTCGGCCGGGCCATCCGGGAACAACCCCGGATCTTCGGGGTCGCGGTGGCCGGCAGCGTGCTCTTCGGCCTCATGGTGATCGCCAGCGCGTACGTCGTCGGCGGGGTGGTCGGCAAGGTGGTGGTCCCGGCCGTCGCCCGCGGCTCGGTGGCCGGTGGCGTCCTCGCGCTGGCCGCGGCCGCGCTGTTCGGGATCAGCGTGCTGCGGGTGGTCGGCATCTTCGGCCGCCGGCTCGGTGCCGGCTACATGCAGTACCGGCTCCAGGCCGCCTACCGCCGCCGGGTCACCCGCCGCTACCTCGACCTGCCGCTGGCCTGGCACCACCGCAACGCCACCGGCACCCTGCTCTCCAACGCCAACTCCGACGTCGAGGCGGCCTGGTATCCGATCGCGCCGCTGCCGTTCGCGGTCGGCACCCTGGTGATGCTGGTCGGCGCCGTGGTCTCGCTGTTCCTCACCGACTGGGCGCTGGCCCTGGTCGGCCTCGCCGTCTTCCCGGCGCTGTTCGCCCTCAACGTGGTCTACTCCCGCCGGATGGC
Source organism: Micromonospora sp. NPDC006431 (assembly GCF_042870725.1). Lineage (NCBI taxonomy): Bacteria > Bacillati > Actinomycetota > Actinomycetes > Micromonosporales > Micromonosporaceae > Micromonospora > Micromonospora sp. NPDC006431. The sequence continues at coordinate 85,103 of NZ_JBIAHQ010000002.1, read as the reverse complement.
CCCCCGCCAGGCCCGCGCCCAGCGGCTGCGCGCCGAGGTCAGCGGCATCGCGCACGAGAGCTTCGACGGCGCGCTGGTGGTCAAGACGATGGGTCGCGAGGCGCAGGAGACGGCCCGGTTCGGCGCCCGCGCCGGGGAGCTGCGCGACGCGCTGATCTCCGTCGGGAAGCTGCGTGGCGTCTTCGACCCGATGCTGGAGACCCTGCCCAGCCTCGGCACCCTGGCCGTACTGGTGGTCGGCGCGGTCCGGCTCCGGCAGGGCGCGATCGACGTGACCGAGCTGGTCAGCGTCGCCTTCCTGTTCACCGTGCTGGCCTTCCCGGTCCGGGCCATCGGCTGGGTGCTGGCCGAGCTGCCGCGCAGCGTCGCCGGCTGGGACCGGGTGCGCCGGGTCCTCGACGCCACCGGCGAGATGCCGTACGGCGAGGCGACGCTCGACCCGGCCACGCCCACGCCGGCCACCCTCGCCTTCCGCGACGTCCACTTCGGCTACGAGCCGGCCGAGGCGCACCTGCCCGGCGCGCAGGTGCTCGGCGCGGTCTCCTTCACCGTGCCGGCGGGGAAGATCGTCGCCCTGGTCGGCCCAACCGGGGCCGGCAAGTCCACCATCGCCTCGCTCGCCGTCCGGCTGGTCGACCCGGGCACCGGCACGGTCACCCTGGACGGCGTCGACGTCCGCGACCTCACGGCGGCCTCGCTCGCCGCGAACGTGGCCCTGGTCGCCCAGGTCCCGTTCGTCTTCGACGACACCGTCCGGGCCAACATCGCCCTGGACCGGCCCGGCGTCGGTGACGAGGAGGTCTGGGCGGCGCTGCGGCTCGCCGAGGCGGACGGCTTCGTCGCCGCGCTCCCCGACGGGCTGGACACCATGGTCGGCGAGCGCGGCACCTCGCTCTCCGGCGGCCAGCGGCAGCGGCTCACCCTGGCCCGGGCACTCGCCGGCCGGCCGCGGCTGCTGGTGCTCGACGACGCCACCAGCGCCGTCGACCCCCGGGTGGAGGCGGCCATCCTGGCCGGGCTGCGCACCCCGGCGGACCGGCCTTCATCCGGTTCGGAGCGCCACCAAGCGGCGCGGAGGCCGAATCATGGCCGCAGCGCACCCGCGTCGATCCTGGTGGTCGCGTACCGCCGGGCCACCATCGCGCTCGCGGACGAGGTGATCTACGTCGAGCACGGGCGGGTGCTCGCCCGCGGCACGCACGCCGAGCTGCTCGCCACCGTGCCCGGCTACGCCGACCTGGTCACCGCGTACGAGCAGGCCGAGCAGGAACGCGAGCAGCCCCGCCCGTACGACGAGGTCACCCCGTTGACCTCCGGCCTGGAAGTCGAGGTTGACCGGTGAGCGCGAGGAGTGCAGCGGAGCGGAGCCCCGCAGTCGCGAACGAAAGGCGGGCTCGGTGAGCGCGAGGAGTGCAGCGGAGCGGAGCCCCGCAGTCGCGAACGAAAGGCGGGCTCGGTGAGCACGACTGTGGAGGCGGATCGGCCGGCCGAAGCGACCGAGTCGACCTGGCGGACGCTGCGGCGCGGGCTCGCGCTCTCCCCGGAGCTGAAGACCGGGTTGGCCGGCACGCTCGGGCTGGCGCTGGTCTACATGATCGGCCGGGTCGCCGTGCCGGTGGCCGTGCAGCGCGGCATCGACCACGGCATCGTCGGTGGCCTCGACCTGGACGTGGTCACGCTGACCGTGGTCGCCGCCGCCGCCGTGCTGGTGGTCACCACCGCCTGCGGCTACCTGATGATGCGCCGGCTCTTCACGGTGAGCGAGACCGCCCTCGCCGGGGTGCGTACCCGGGCCTTCCGGCACGTGCACGACCTGTCCATGCTGCACCAGCAGTCCGAGCGGCGGGGCTCGCTGGTCTCCCGGGTCACCAGCGACGTGGACCAGATCACCCAGTTCCTCCAGTGGGGCGGCGTGATCCTGATCGTCAACCTGGGCCAGCTGGCGGTGACCACGGCCGTGATGCTGGCGTACTCCTGGCAGCTCACCCTGGTGGTGCTCGGCGCGTTCGCCCCGGCGGTGCTGGTGATCCGGCTGCTCCAGCGCCGGCTGGCCGCCGCGTACGGCCTGGTCCGCCAGCGGATGGGCACGCTGCTCGGCACCATCGGCGAGAGCGTGGTGGGCGCCCCGGTGATCCGGGCGTACGGGATCGCCGGGCGGACCGCCCGGCGGCTGGACGCGGCGATCGAGGGGCAGCGGCAGGCCCAGCAGCGGGCCATCCGGATCAGCATCTTGGGCAGCTCGGTGGGGGAGCTGGCCGCCGGCCTGGCGCTGGCCGGCGTGGTGGTGGTCGGAGTCAACCTCGGCGTGGACCGCACGTTGTCGATCGGCCAGCTCACCGCGTTCCTGTTCCTGGTGACGCTCTTCATCCAGCCGGTGCAGATCGCCACCGAGGTGCTCAACGAGGCGCAGAACGCGATCGCCGGTTGGCGCCGGGTGCTCGACGTGCTGGACGTCGCGCCGGACGTGGCCGACCCGGGGAAGCAGGGGCGGGAGTTGCCGCCCGGCCCGCTGGACATCCGTTTCGCCGGGGTGACCTTCGCCTACCCGGGCGGGCCGCCGGTGTTGCACGACGTGACCCTGGAGATCCCGGCGAAGAGCCGGGTGGCCGTGGTCGGCGAGACCGGCAGCGGCAAGACCACCTTCGCCAAGCTGCTCACCCGGCTGATGGACCCCACCGAGGGGGAGGTGCTGCTCTCCGGCGTGTCGCTGCGTCAGGTGCGCTTCGACTCGCTGCGCTCCCGGGTGGTGATGGTGCCGCAGGACGGTTTCCTGTTCGACACGACGGTGGGGGAGAACGTCCGCTTCGCCCGCCCCGAGCTGACCGACTCGCAGCTCACCGCCGCCTTCACCGAGCTGGGTCTGGCCGACTGGCTGGACGGGCTGCCGGCCGGGCTGGACACCCCGGTGGGGGAGCGCGGGGAGGCGCTCAGCGTCGGCGAGCGGCAGCTGGTCGCGCTGGCCCGGGCGTACGTCGCCGACCCCGACCTGCTGGTGCTGGACGAGGCGACCAGCGCGGTCGACCCGGCCACCGAGGTGCGCCTCCAGCGCACCCTGGACGCGGTCACCCGGGGTCGGACCACGCTCGCCATCGCGCACCGGCTCTCCACCGCCCAGGCCGCCGACGAGGTGATCGTGGTGGACCGGGGCCGCATCGTCCAACGCGGCCCCCACGACGAACTGGTCAAGGACCCGGATTCCGTCTACGCCCTGCTCTACGCCTCCTGGCTGGAACAAACCCGCTAACCCACCCCCTCCGGAGACGCGAACTTCTTGATCAACTTTCCGTGGGTGGGGTGGGCAGCGGGCCGGTGAGGTAGCGCTGGACGGTGGGGCCGATCGTGGCGACCAGGGCCTCCGGGGCGGCGGAGGCGACCGGTTCGAGCCGGATGACGTACCGCATCATGGCCAGGCCGATCATCTGGGTGCCGACCAGCCCGCCGCGCAGCGGCAGCTCGGCCGGGTCGACGTCGAGCTGGTCGAGCACCCGGCGCAGCACCTGGGTGACCAGGAACTCGCGCAGCAGCCGCGCGGTCCACTCGTTGCCGACCGCCGAGCGGAGCAGGGCCACCGCCGCTACGCCGACCGGGGAGTCCCAGACCGCCAGGAAGGTGCGGACCAGCCGCTCGCCCACGCCGTCCGGGCCGCCGTCCAGCACGGCCGGCAGCAGGTCAGCCGGGTCGACCGGGATCGCCACGGTGGCCCGGAACAGCTCCTCCTTGGTGCCGAAGTAGTGGTGCACCAGCGCCGGGTCCACCTGAGCGGCGGCGGCGATGGCCCGGATGGACGCGCCGTCGAAGCCGCGCTCGGCGAACGCGGTCCGGGCCGCGTCGAGGATCGCCTCCCGCGTGCCCGGGTTGCCCGGTCGCCGTCCGGTACGCCGTGCCATTGCCGCCCTTCGCTCGTTCCGTCATCCCCGTTCGTGGCCCGGTCCCGGCCGGGACCGGGCCACGAACGGCGTCAGCCGCTGCGCCGGCGCAGCGTCGCCGCTCCGAGCACCAGCGCCACTAGCGCCGCCCCCGCGACGATCGCCACGTCCCGCCACATCGTCGTGGTCGGCTCGGCGTGCGCGCCCACTTCCTGCAGCGCCTCGACGGCGTACGACAGGGGCAGCGCGTCGCTGATCGCCTGCAGCCAGCCGGCCATCTGCCCCCGGGGCACGAAGAGCCCGCAGAGCAGCAGTTGCGGGGCCACCACCACCGGCATGAACTGCACGGCCTGGAACTCGGTCCGGGCGAAGGCGGAACAGAGCAGCCCGAGCGCGACCGCGAGCACCGCGTTGATCGCGGCGATCATGATCACGAGTCCGCTGCTGCCGGCGGTGCTCAGCCCGAACACCCAGTACGCCACGGCCGAGGCGATGGTGGCCTGCACCACGCCGGCCAGGCCGAACGCGATGCCGTAGCCGAAGAGCAGGTCGAGCTTGCCCAGCGGGGTGGTGAGCAGCCGCTCCAGGGTGCCGGTGGTGCGCTCCCGCAGCATGGCGATGCTGGTCACCAGGAACATGATGATGAACGGGAAGAAGCCCAGCATGATCAGCGCCACCCGGTCGAAGACCGTGGGCTGCCCCGGCGGATGGGGCTGGTCGACGTACATGAAGTAGACCAGGGTGAGCAGCACGGCCGGCACCACCACGAGCAGCGCGACGGTGCGCCGGTCGTGCCGCAGCTGACGCAGGATGCGCCCGATGGTGGCGGCCAGGATGCGGGGGTTCACGACCGGGCCTCCCTCGTTCGCGACTGCGGGGCTCGCCGCCCCGGTTCACTCCGCGCGCTCACCGGTCCTCCTCGCGAGATCTGATCAGCCGGAGGAACGCCTCCTCCAGGTCCTGCACACCGGTGGCGGCGCGGACCGCGTCCGGGGTGTCGTCGGCGATCAGCTGACCGTCCCGGATCAGCAGCAGCCGGTCGCAGCGGGCCGCCTCGTCCATCACGTGGCTGGACACCAGCAGCGTGGTCCCGGTGGCGGCCATGGCGTGGAACCGGGCCCACAGGTCGGCCCGGAGCACCGGGTCCTGACCGACGGTGGGCTCGTCGAGGATGACCAGCTCCGGCTCACCGACCAGGGCGCAGGCCAGCGAGGCGCGGCTGCGCTGGCCGCCGGAGAGCGTGCCGACCAGCTGGTCGGCGGCCTCGGCCAGGCCCACGTCGGCCACCGCGCCGTCCGCCTCGGCCCGGCCGCGCCCCTGCAGCGCCGCGAAGTAGCGCGCGTTCTCCCGGACGGTCAGGTCGGCGTAGACGCTGGGCGCCTGGGTGAGGTAGCCGACCCGGTGGCGCAGCTCCGCCGTGCCGGCCGGTCGGCCGAGCACGGTGACCGCGCCCGAGTTGACGGTCTGCACCCCGACGATCGCGCGCATCAGGGTGGTCTTGCCGCTGCCGCTGGGCCCGAGCAGCCCGGTGACCGCGCCGCGCGGCACCGCGCAGGAGATGCCCTGGAGCACCCGCCGCCGGCCCCGGTCGACCACCAGGTCACGGACCACGACCGCGTCGTCCATGCCCGCCTCCAAAACTCATCAGGTGTTGAACTCAACGCTAGTTGAGTTATGCCGCTCGGCGCAACGGTTGACTTCGAGTGCGCTCGAACTGGAAGCCTGGGGTGCGTGGACATCAGCACGCGGGAGATGAGCCTCACCGTGGGTGAGGCGGCGGAGCGGGTCGGCCTGACCACCTACACGCTGCGCTGGTACGAGCAGGAGGGCCTGGTCGCCCCGGTCGGGCGGGACTCCGCGGGCCGTCGGCGCTACACCGAGTCCGACGTCAACTGGCTGCTCCTGCTCACCCGGCTGCGGCGGACCGGGATGCCGGTGCGGGACATGCGCCGCTACGCCGAGCTGGCCCGGCAGGGCGATCGGACGCTCGGCGCCCGGCGGGCGCTGTTCGAGGCGCACCGCGCCCGGGTGCTGGCCCGGATGGCCGAGCTGGAGGAGGACCTCAGGGTGCTCGACTACAAGATCGACGCGTACCGCAGGGCGGAGGAGGAACTGGCATGATCCGGCGACGAGTGGGCGCGAGCGGACCCGAGGTTTCGGCGATCGGCCTGGGCTGCATGGGCATGAGCTTCGCGTACGGGGGCGCCGACGACGCCGAGTCGACGCGTACCCTGCACCGGGCCCTCGACCTGGGCGTCAACCACCTGGACACCGCCGACATGTACGGCTTCGGGGCGAACGAGCGGCTGCTCGCCCCGGTGGTGCGGGCCCGCCGGGACGAGGTGTTCCTGGCCACCAAGTTCGGCAACCGCACCACCGGCGACAGCTTCGGCGGCACCGGCACGCCCGGCGCGTACGTGGACAGCAGCGCGGCCTGGGCGAAGCAGGCCTGCGACGCCTCGCTGGGCCGGCTCGGGGTGGCCACCATCGACCTGTACTACCTGCACCGGCGCGACCCGGCGACGCCGATCGAGGAGACCGTCGGCGCGATGGCGGACCTCGTCCGGGCCGGCAAGGTGCGGCTGATCGGCCTGTCCGAGGTCAGCCCGGCCACCCTGCGCGCCGCCCACGCGGTGCACCCGATCGCCGCCGTGCAGATGGAGTACTCCCTGTTCAGCCGGGACGTCGAGGGGGAGATGCGGGCCACCTGCCGGGAACTGGGCGTGTCCCTGGTGGCGTACTCGCCGGTCGGGCGGGGGCTGCTCACCGGCACGATCACCAGCCGGGAGCAGCTCACCGGCAACGACTGGCGGGCCGGGGCGCCCCGGTTCGCCGAGGGCAACCTGGACGCCAACCTCAAGCTGGTCGACCAGGTGCGGGCGGTTGCCGACGAGGTCGACGCGACGCCGGCTCAGGTGGCGCTGGCCTGGCTGCTCGCCCAGGGTGACGACATCCTGACCATCCCCGGCACCAAGCGGGTCCGCTACCTCGAGGAGAACGCGGCGGCGGCTGACCTCCGGCTCAGCCCGGAGCAGTTGGCCCGACTCGACGAGGCGGTGCCCCCCGGCGCGGCCGCTGGAGAAAGGTACCCCGAGGCAGCAATGAGATTCATCGGTCGATAGCTATCGCACCGGACATCCGGTCAGCCAGCGGTCATTGCGCCGAAGATCGGACGTCCGGCACCATGTCGCCGTGGGACCCGCTCCGCTGCCCGAGTCCGGATTCCTCGACGACTGGGCCGTCCGCCTTCGGCAGGCCGCCGACCGACCGGTCGTCGGCATCATGCTGCGCGGCAGTCACGCCCGCCTGGCCGCCACCGAGCACAGCGACGTGGACGTGGACGTGCTGGTCGTGGCCGACGAGGAGTACTCCGGCGACGACCCGGAGCAGCCCACGGCGGACCCCGCCCTCGTCCCGTACGCGGCACACCAGGCGTACCTGGCCGAGTTCGGCGGTCGCCTCGTGCACGTGTCGGTGGCCGCCCGGGACGTCCGGTCCTGGGTCCGCCGGCTCGGCCAGCCGGCGGACTGGGCGTTCGGGCTGCCGGTCACCGCGCCGGCCCGGCTGATCTGGGCGGTGCCCGAGTGGCGCCGCCGGATCGACCTGCCGGTGCTCTGCCAGCCCGCCGACGAGCCGCGGCTGGAGGAGTTGATCGCCACCCTCGGCAAGGTCGCCGCCGCCCGGCGGGCCGACGACCCGTTGGGCGTCCGGCTCGCCGCCGCCGACCTGGCCCGGCTCTGCCCGTCCGTGCTGCGGCTGGTCAACCCGTCGGTCCGGGTGGTCTCCCGCCGGGACGCGCTCGCCGCCGCGCTGGACCTGCCGGTCGCCCCGCCCGGCTACCGCGACGACATGCTGCTCTGCCTGGGGCTGCGCCCGGGCGCCGTCGGCGAGCTCAGCGCCGCCGCCGGCCGGCTGGTCAGCGGCATCGTCCCGCTGGTCCGCCCGTACGCCGAGGAGATCGCCGCGACGGCCGGCGCGGACCTGGCGGAGGCCCTGCTGGACGGCCGGCTGGACCGTTACCTGGGGCAACTGACCGGCGCGCTCGACGATCCCGCGCCCGCCTCCCGGGACACGTCGACGGTGCCGGTGCCGCGTGCGGGAGAATGGCTCACTGTGCCCGCCTCTGACGCGCCGGTGACCGGCGCCCCCGCCAACTCCGGCGGTGCCGCGGCCCCCGGCCCGGCCCGACCCTCCCGGCTCGACCCGGCGATCGCCGCCCGGCTGCGCCGTACCCCCGACGGCCTGGTGGCCGCGGTGGTCCGGCAGTACGACTCGGGCGAGGTGCTGATGGTCGCCTGGATGGACGACGAGGCGCTGCACCGCACGCTGACCACCGGCCGGGCCACCTACTGGTCGCGCAGCCGGCAGGAGTACTGGGTCAAGGGCGCCACCTCCGGCCACCACCAGTACGTCCGCTCCGTGGCGCTGGACTGCGACGGGGACGCCCTGCTGGTCAGCGTCGACCAGGTCGGCGTCGCCTGTCACACCGGCCAGCGAACCTGCTTCTTCACCGAGCTGCCGGTCAGCTCCCCGGAGGCGACCTCATGACGGACGGCACGGTCAGCCCCGACCCGGCCACCTTCGCCGACCTGGCGGCCCGCTGGCGGGTCGTGCCGGTCACCCGCCGGCTGCTCGCCGACGCGGAGACCCCGGTGGGCGTCTACCGCAAGCTGGCCGGCGGCCCGGGCACGTTCCTGCTGGAGTCGGCCGAGCAGGGCGTCGGCTCGGCCGGGATGGCCTGGTCCCGCTACTCGTTCATCGGCGTCCGCAGCAGCGCCACGCTGACCGAGCGGGACGGCGCGGCGGTCTGGGCCGGCGCGCCGCCGGCCGGCGTACCGGCCTCCGGCGACCCGGTAACGGTGCTCCGCGAGACCGTGGCCGCCCTGGCCGGCCCCGCCTGGGACCCGGCCAGCGGCATGCCGCCGCTCACCGGCGGCATGGTCGGCTACCTCGGGTACGACCTCGTGCGCCGCTTCGAGCGGCTCCCGGAGCTGACCGAGGACGACCTCGACGTGCCCGAGCTGGGCCTGATGCTCGCCACCGACCTGGTGGTGCTCGACCACTACGACGGCTCGGCGATCCTGGTCGCCAACGCGGTCCTGCCCCCGCTCGACGCGCCCGACCGGGAGGCCCTGGTCACGGCGGCGTACCACCACGCGGTGGGGCGGCTGGACGCGATGACCGGCGCGCTGTCCCGACCGATTCCGCCCATGATCTCGACGGTTGCCCGGCCCCCGCTCGGCGACGTGGTCAGCCGCACGCCCGACGGCGGCTACCCGAAGGCGGTGGCGGCGGCCCAGGAGGCGATCCGGGCCGGCGAGTGCTTCCAGATCGTGCTCAGCCAGCGCTTCGAGCGGCCGACCCACGCCGATCCGCTCGACGTCTACCGGGTGCTGCGCACCACCAACCCCAGCCCGTACATGTACCTGCTGCGCTTCGACGGCTTCGACATCGTCGGCTCCTCGCCCGAGGCGCACCTCAAGGTGAGCACCGGCGCGGACGGGCGGCGGCGGGCGCTGCTGCACCCGATCGCCGGTACCCGACCGCGCGGCGGTTCCCCGGAGGCGGACGCCCGGCTCGCCGCCGAGCTGCTCGCCGACCCGAAGGAGCGCTCCGAGCACGTCATGCTGGTCGACCTGGGCCGCAACGACCTGGGCCGGGTCTGCCGCCCGGGCACCGTCGAGGTGCCCGAGTTCGCCACCATCGAGCGGTACAGCCACGTCATGCACATCGTCTCTACGGTGGTGGGCGAGCTGCGCGCCGACCGCACCGCCTTCGACGCGCTCGCCGCGACCTTCCCCGCCGGCACCCTCTCCGGGGCGCCGAAGGTGCGGGCCATGGAGATCATCGAGGAGCTGGAGCCGGTCCGTCGGGCCCTGTACGGCGGCACCGTCGGCTACTTCGGCTTCGGCGGCGACCTGGACATGGCCATCGCCATCCGTACCGCGCTGATCCGGGAGGGCCGGGCGTACGTGCAGGCCGGCGCGGGGGTGGTGGCCGATTCCGATCCGGCCGCCGAGGAGCAGGAGACCCGGAACAAGGCCGCCGCGGTGCTCGCCGCGATCGCCGCCGCCGAGACCCTCCGGCCGGCCCGATGACCGCACCGACCACCGGCTCGCCCGCCACCGGTTCGCCCGCCGCGCGGGGCCGGCGCGAGCTGGCGTACGCGGTGCTGCTCTGCCTGGTCGGGGCCGGCCTGGCCCTCTGGGCGGTGACCCGGACGTGGTCGGTCGAGCTGACCGCCCGGGGTTCGCTGCCGCCCACCCGGCACACCCGCACCGGCACGGACCTGCTGCCGTGGGTCTCGGCGCTGGCCCTGGTCGGGCTGGCCGGCGGCGGCGCGGTGCTGGCCACCCGGGGCCGGGTCCGGCGGCTGCTGGGCGGCCTGCTGACGCTGGTCGGGCTGGCCGTGGCGGCCGGCGGCGGCTACGGCCTGACCGCCCTCGCCGGGGTGAGCCGGCAGTGGCCGGCGCTGGTGCTGGTCGGCGGGCTGGTCGCGGCCGTCGGCGGCGTGCTCACCGCGCTGCGGGGCGCGGGCTGGCCGGCGATGGGTGCCCGCTACGAGCGGCCGGTCCGCTCGACGGCCCCGTCCGGCCCGGACCGGCCGGCGGTCGAGCGGGGCACCCGGGACGCCTGGGAGGCGCTGGACCGGGGCGAGGACCCGACGGTCAGCTGACCGGTTGGGCGTCCCGCGCGCCGCGCCGCTCGGTGGCCACGGCGCGGGCGGCGGCCAGGTCGGCCACCAGGCGGTCCAGGTCCCGGCGCTGCGCGGCCCGGGCCCGGTCGGCGCAGACCGCCTCCCAGGCGTTGCCCCGGGCGGTCCGCATCCGGGCGTCGCCGATCACGGCGCGTTCCAGGGTGTGCACCACGCCGACGGCGAGCGAGGCGACGGTCCGCGAGATGGTGGTGAACCCGATGGTCTGGTTCGGCCCGTTGGCGCTCATGGTCACCCCGTACGAGATCGTTGGCGACGATTGGCAGCCGCCTCATCGAGTCTGCCCGAGGACGATGCTGCCGGGCGCAGGTTTCGCCGCCGTGACGCCCTGGTCAACTGTCGGGTAGCCGGGGCGACCAGCGCAGGGTCGTTCGTCCTTGAGCTTGGTCACAGCATCGAGGAACGTCGCGGGGTGGCGCTGCGTGACATCGCGTTCACGGAAGTCGGCCATCATGCCACAGCCCATTTCGTGAGGAGCGCCATACCCCCGGGACTTGTCGCCAGGTGGCGCCCCCTAGCATCGGCCCATGACACCCGGAGAGGGGAGTCCGTTGGTGACTGCTGAGCATGCGCACGCGGAGGGGGACGAGGCCGGTCCGGCGGCGTCCGCAAACGTGCTCGACGAGATCCTGGCCGGCGTCCGTGAGGACGTGGCGCGGCGACAGGAGCAGGTTCCGCTGGAGCGGATCCGCGAGCTGGCCGCCACCGCGCCGCCGCCGCTGGACGCGTACGCGGCCCTGCGCCGGCCCGGCGTGGCCGTCATCGCCGAGGTGAAGCGCTCCTCGCCGTCCAAGGGGCGGCTGGCGGAGATCGCCGACCCCGCCGACCTGGCCGGCGACTACGCGGCCGGCGGCGCCCGGGCGATCAGCGTGCTCACCGAGGGCCGCTGGTTCGGCGGGTCGCTGGACGACCTGGCCGCCGTGCGGGCCGCGGTGAACATCCCGGTGCTCCGCAAGGACTTCGTGGTCTCCAGCTACCAGGTGCACGAGGCACGCGCGCACGGCGCCGACCTGGTGCTGCTGATCGTCGCCGCGCTGGAGCAGAACGCCCTCGTCGGGCTGCTCGAGCGGATCGAGTCGCTCGGCATGTGCGCGCTGGTCGAGGTGCACAACGAGGAGGAGGCCGACCGGGCCCTGGAGGCCGGCGCGCAGGTGATCGGGGTCAACGCCCGTGACCTGCGTACCCTGGAGGTCGACCGTTCGGTCTTCGAGCGGATCGCGCCCGGCCTGCCGAGCAGCGTCGTCAAGATCGCCGAGTCCGGCGTACGCGGCCCGCACGACCTCATCCGATACGCCTCGGCGGGCGCCGACGCGGTCCTGGTCGGCGAGGGCCTGGTCACCCAGAAGAGCCCCCGCGAGGCGGTGGCCGAGCTGGTCAACGCCGGCAACCACCCGGCCACCCCCCGCCCGGTGCGCTGACCCGCCCGGCACCCGACACGCAGCGAGAGGACACGCCGATGAGCGCCGACCCGGCAGCCCCGGCCGCCCAGGTTCCCGACGCCGCCGGTCACTTCGGCCGGTTCGGCGGCCGGTTCGTCCCGGAGGCGCTGGTCGCGGCGCTCGACGAGCTGGACGCGGCGTACCGGAAGGCGATGACCGACGAGACCTTCCGGGCCGAGTTCGACGGCCTGCTGCGCGGCTACGCCGGCACCCCGTCGCTGCTCTACCCGGCCACCCGGCTCTCCGCCCGGGCCGGGGCGCGGATCCTGCTCAAGCGGGAGGATCTCAACCACACGGGCGCGCACAAGGTGCGCAACGTGCTCGGCCAGGCGCTGCTCACCAAGCGGATGGGCAAGGCCCGGGTGATCGCCGAGACCGGCGCCGGGCAGCACGGCGTGGCCACCGCCACCGCCGCCGCGCTGTTCGACCTGGAGTGCGTGGTCTACATGGGCGAGGTCGACACCCAGCGCCAAGCGCTCAACGTGGCCCGGATGCGGATGCTCGGGGCGACCGTCGTGCCGGTCACCACCGGCTCGCGGACGCTGAAGGACGCGATGAACGAGGCGATGCGGGACTGGGTCGCCAACGTCGACACCACCCACTACCTGATCGGCACCGCCGCCGGCCCGCACCCGTTCCCCGAGATGGTCCGGGACTTCGTGCGCGGCATCGGCGAGGAGGCCCGCCAGCAGTGCCTCGACCTGACCGGCGCGCTGCCGGACGCGGTCGCCGCCTGCGTCGGCGGCGGCTCCAACGCGCTCGGCATCTTCCACGCCTTCGTGCCCGACAGCGGGGTGCGGTTGTACGGCTTCGAGGCCGGCGGCGAGGGCGTGGCGACCGGCCGGCACGCGGCCAGCATCACCGGCGGCTCCTCCGGTGTGCTGCACGGCACCCGGACGTACGTGCTGCAGGACGCCGACGGGCAGACGATCGAGTCGCACTCGATCTCGGCCGGCCTGGACTACCCGGGCGTCGGGCCGGAGCACGCCTGGCTGCACGACCAGGGCCGGGCGACCTACCTGCCGGTCGACGACGGCGAGGCGATGGCCGCGTTCGAGCTGCTCTGCCGCACCGAGGGGATCATCCCGGCGATCGAGAGCTCGCACGCGCTGGCCGGCGCCCTGAAGATCGCCCCGCAGCTCGCCGCCGAGCTCGGCCGGGAGCCGGTCATCATCGTCAACCTCTCCGGCCGGGGCGACAAGGACGTGCACACCGCCGGCCAGTACTTCGGCATCCTTGACAGGGAGACAGCGTGAGCCGCATCGGGGTCGCCTTCGACAAGGCCCGCGCCGACGGGCGGGCTGTGCTGGTCGGCTGCATGCCGGCCGGGTTCCCGACCGTCGACGGCAGCATCGCCGCGATGAAGACCATGGTGGAGGCGGGCGTTGACGTCATCGAGGTGGAGATCCCGTACTCCGACCCGGTGATGGACGGCCCGGTCATCCAGCGGGCCAGCGACCTGGCCCTCGCCGGCGGGGTGCGGATCGCCGACACCCTGCGGATCGTCGAGGCCGTCGCGGCGACCGGCGCGCAGGTGGTCATCATGACCTACTGGAACCCGATCGAGCAGTACGGGGTCGACGCGTTCGCCCGGGACCTGGCCGCCGCCGGCGGCACCGGCCTGATCACGCCGGACCTCATCCCCGAGGAGGCCGGCGAGTGGCTGGCCGCCTCCGACGCGTACGGCCTGGACCGGACGTTCCTGGTCTCCCCGTCGTCCACCGACGCGCGGTTGCGGATGACCGCCGAGCACTGCCGCGGCTTCGTCTACGCCACCGCGCTGATGGGCGTCACCGGTGCCCGGTCGCAGACCTCCGAGGCGGCGCCGATCCTGGTCTCCCGGCTGCGCGAGGTCACCGATCTGCCGGTCGGTGTCGGGCTGGGCGTGGGGACCGGGGCGCAGGCCGGCACCGTCGCCGGGTACGCCGACGGCGTCATCGTCGGCAGCGCGCTGATCCGCTGCCTGCTCGACGCCCCGGACCAGGCCACCGGGCTGGCCGCGCTGCGGGCGCTGAGCGCCGAACTCGCCGAGGGCGTCCGCAACCCGGTCCGCTGAGTCGTCCGGCCGCCCGGCCGCCGTCCGAGTGACAGAATCGTCACACTGTGTCATGCGCCACGAGTGGCCATGGCAGGTCCCGGCTGGCACTGCGCCGCGCCGTGGAGCGTGCCGGGCCCGTCAGCGCGGGACGGCGTTCTCGCCGTCGACCGGCGCGCTGCGCGGTTCACCTCGGGGCCCGGGCGGGACCGGGTCCGGTCGCGGCTCCCGCAGCACCCCCGACCGGCCCGCCAGGGCGTCGGCCACGGCGGCCCGGGTGGTCGGGGTCAGCGCCTCGGGGAGCCCCTCGGGCGGGTACCAGCGCAGGTCACAGCCGCCGATCGGGGTGGCGGCCGGGGCGTCGCCCCGCACCCGGGCGCGGAACACGTGCACCAGGACGTCCGGCGGGGCGCCGGAGCGGCCGGCCGGCGGCCGGGGCACGCCGGGCTCGCCGAGCCGGTAGAGGCCCACCAGGTCGACCAGGTCGACCGCCCAGCCGGTCTCCGCGCGGATCTCGCGCACCGCGGCGGTGAGCGGGCTCTCGTCGCGGCGCGGCCGGCCGCCGGGCAGCGCCCACCGCCGGCCGGGCCCGGACCGGCGGCAGAGCAGCACCTGTCCGGCCTGGTCGGTGACGACCGCGGCGACCGCCCAGGTGAGCGAGCTCATGGACAAAGAGCCTACGGCCGGGCAAAGCACAAGTCATCCGAGGCGTCAAGCCGGCGAACCGGGGTGCCGGGAGTGCGGTCCGCAGCGGTACCGTGTTCACCCGTGACCCTCGCCCCGATGACCCCACTGGCGGCCCTGCCCAGCCCCAGCACCGCCGTCTGGCAGCTCGGACCCGTTCCGGTCCGGGCCTACGCGCTCTGCATCATTGTCGGCATCGTGGTGGCCTGCGTGGTGACCGAGTACCGGCTGCGCCGGCGCGGCGTCGCCCCTGGCGCCGTGCTCGACATCGCCGTCTGGGCGGTGCCGACCGGCATCATCGGCGCCCGGATCTACCACGTGATCACCTCGCCCGAGAAATACTTCGGCGCCGGCGGCGAGCCGCTCAAGGCGTTCGCCATCTGGGAGGGCGGCCTCGGTATCTGGGGCGCCGTCGCCGGCGGCGCGCTCGGTGCCTGGATCGCGGCCCGGCAGCTCGGCATCCCGTTCGCGGTGGTGGCCGACGCGCTGGCGCCGGGCCTGCCCCTGGCCCAGGCCGTCGGCCGCCTCGGCAACTGGTTCAACAACGAGCTCTACGGCGGCCGCACCAGCCTGCCCTGGGGGCTGGAGGTCCACGTGATGGACCCGGACCATCCCGGGCACGCGCTGCGCGACGACGCGGGCAACCCGGTCCTGCTGCCGGGGCTCTACCAGCCGACCTTCCTGTACGAGGCGCTCTGGAACATCGGCGTCGCCGCTCTGGTCTTCCTCCTCGACCGGAAGCTGCGGTTCGGCCGGGGCCGGGCCTTCGCGCTCTACGTGATGGGCTACACGGCCGGCCGGTTCTGGATCGAGCTGATGCGCACCGACGAGGCCAACCACATCCTCGGCCTGCGGCTCAACGTCTGGACCGCGGCGCTGGTCTTCCTCGGCGCGCTGGTCTACTTCGTGCGCGTCCGCGGGCCCCGCGAGTACCTGGTCCCGGTCGGTGTCCCCGCCGCCCCGGTGCCGCCCGCAGGCGGTGACGTGTCGCAGGTCGACCTCTCCGCGCGGGAGGCCAGGCCGCAGTCGGTCGCCCCGGAGGGCTACCGGGTGGTCAGCGAGGAGCAGTTCCGCGCGTACCGGGAGACCGGCGTCGTACCGGAGGAGGAGCCGGCCGCGGAACCGGCGGCCGGCACGGAGCCCGGGCACGCGGCCGACGAGACCGTCGAGCCGACCGTAGCCGGGCCCGCCGACGCCGCCGGGGAGCGGCCGGCGGCCGGCGGCACGGCGGACCGGGCCGACGCCACCGCCGCCAGCCCCGCCGACCGGGACAGCTGAGCGGGGGAGTCATGCGTACCGCGGTGGTGGTCGGCGCCGGCCTCGGCGGGCTGGCGGTGGCCGGCGTGCTGGCCCGCTCCGGGTGGCAGGTCACCCTCCTCGAACGGTCCGACCGGGTCCGCCCGGAGCCGACCGCCGTCGTGCTCTGGCCCAACGGGGTACGCGCGCTGCGCGCCCTCGGGCTCGGCGCCGGGCTGGACGCCATCGCCACCCCGCTGCCCGACGGCGGGATACGCCGCCCCGACGGGCAGTGGCTGGTACAGCCCCGCCCCACCCCGACCGAGCGGATGCCGGTCGTGGTGCACCGGGAGGACCTGCACGACGCGCTCATCGCCGGCCTCGGTGACCAGGTGGAGCTGCGGACCGGGGTGACCGTGCGGACCGTGCGGGCGGTCTCCGGGGAGCGCCCGGCGGTGGGCGACGGCCGGCAGACCGTGACCGCGGACCTGGTGGTGGCCGCCGACGGCACCGACAGCGAGATCCGCCGGCAACTCGCCCCGGAGTCGGCGGTGGTGAGTTCCGGCTGCGCCGCGTGGCGGGCGGTGATCCCCTGGTACCGGGCCCCGAAGCTGCCCGACGACCAGCCGGTCTCCGGGGAGACGCTGGGCGCGGGCTACCGCTTCGTGGCCGCCTCGCTCGGCGACCGGGGCGCCGCGGGCGCCTCCCGCCGGGGCGGCATCTACTGGGTGGCCACCGCCGCCGGCGCGCCCCGCCCGGAGCCCGCGGCGACCCAGCTCGCCCTGCTCAAGCGCTGGTACGCGGGCTGGCCCGCGCCGATCGGCGAGCTGCTCGACGCCACCGAGCCGGCCGACCTGGTGCAGCAGGAGATCCGCGAGCTGCGGCCGCTGCCCAGGGCGTACGGCTTCCCGGCCGGGCCGGGCGGGGTGGTACTGCTCGGCGACGCCGCGCACGCCATGCCCCCGCACCTCGGGCAGGGCGCCTGCCTCGCCTTCGAGGACGCGGCCACCCTCTCCGTGCTGCTGCGCGAGTCCCGGCTGCCCGACGCGGTGGCCGCGTACGACCGGCTGCGCCGGCCCCGCGCGGCGACCATGGTGCGGCAGACCCGCCGGATGTCGGCGGTCCTGCAGACCCGGGGTCGCCTGGCGCTGCGCGCCCGCGACGCGGCCCTCGGCACGATCAGCCCCCGGCTGCGCAACACGGCCGCCTCCGCGGCCGCCGCCTGGCACCCACCGACCTGACCCGCTCCCGGGGGGACGGGCGGGGTCAGCCGATGAGGGCGGCCGGCTCGGCGATGCAGGCGGTGCCGATGCGGCGGAAGCCGACCCGCAGGTAGACCCGGGCGATGTCCTCGCTGCCGGCGGAAAGGAAGATCAGGTCGGCGCCGGCGGCGCGCAGCTCGTGGGCGAGCGTCGCGGTCACCGCCGCACCGAGGCCGCGCCGGCGGGCCGCCGGCAGGGAAGCCACCCCGGCGATCTCCGCCACGTCGCCGACCCGCATGGCCATGCCGCTGGCCAGCGCCCCCTGCTCGGGGGTCTCGGCGAGCACCGAGATCCGCCGGCCGTCGCCGATCCGGGTGGCGTCCTCCTCCAGCGTGGCCACGTCCAGCCGGGACACCGCGGCGTCCCGCTCGGCCGGGCCGGCGTCGCCGCGTGCGGTGCCGCCGTTGGCGAAGCCGACCGCGGCGACGGCCCGCCGCACCGCCACGTCCGCCGCGAAGCCCGGGTCCGCCGGGTCGAGGACCCGCACCGGTACGTCGCTGAGCGCGGCCGGTTCGGGCAGGCGCGCCGGGTCGAGCACCATCAGCGGTGCCTCCAGCACGGTCAGCCCCGCCGAGCGGGCGACGGCGAGCAGGTCCGGGGTAATCTCGTGCACCCACTCGAACGCCTCCGGCAGGCCCAGCTCCCGTTGCCGGGCCCGGACGGCGGTCACGTCGGCGAGCGAGGGCGGTGCGGTGGCGTCGAGCCGCGGGCGGGCGTAGAACGGCCACCCGGCGCCATCCCGGACGAAGAGCACCAGTGCGCCGAATTCCTCGGTACGCGCCCCGTCGCGGGGCACCGCGTCGTAGAACCGCTCCAACCGGTCGAGCACGTCAGTGCGTACGACATCCACCGCGCGAGACTACATGTCCCACGTTGTGGAAGGTGTGATCAATCTGAACTGGCCTTGCGCCGGAAGCCCTAACGTAGACTCAATAAAACCCACGTAGGGCCGACGTCGTCCCGACCATGATCCAACCTGAGTGACGACAGGAGGCCCGGTGGCCTTTCCGTACCCTCTCAGCCCGCAGCCGGCCCCCCGCGCGACGGGGCTCTACGACCCCGCGCTCGAGCATGACGCGTGCGGCGTGGCCTTCGTGGCCGACCTGCACGGACGCCGATCGCACGAGGTCGTCGCGAACGGTCTCGGGGCGCTCTGCCGGCTGGACCACCGGGGCGCCCGGGGCGCGGAGCCCAACACCGGCGACGGCGCCGGGGTCATGATCCAGGTGCCGGACGCGTTCCTGCGCGCGGTCGTCGACTTCCCGCTGCCGCCCGCCGGCCAGTACGCCACCGGCCTGGTATTCCTCCCCGACGACGACGCGGCCGAGGCCCGGGCCCGCCAGGTGGTGGAGAAGTACGCCCTGGTCGAGGGGGCCGTCGTCCTCGGCTGGCGGGACGTCCCCACCGACCCGAGCGGCCTCGGCGAGACGGCCCTCGCCGGGATGCCCCGGGTCCGGCAGGTCTTCCTCGCCGCGCACCGGCTCACCGACTCGCCCGCCGGCCCGGCCGGTTCCCCGCTGACCGGGCTCGACCTGGACCGGGTGGCGTTCTGCGTGCGCAAGCAGGCCGAGCGGGAGAGCGCCGAGCGGGGCGTGCCGGCATACTTCCCGTCGCTGTCCGGGCGGACCATGGTCTGGAAGGGCATGCTCACCCCCGACCAGCTGCCCGCGTTCTACCCGGACCTGACCGACGAGCGGGTGGTCAGCGCGATCGCCCTGGTGCACTCGCGGTTCTCCACCAACACCTTCCCGTCCTGGCCGCTGGCCCACCCGTACCGGTTCATCGCGCACAACGGCGAGATCAACACGATCCGCGGCAACCGGAACTGGATGCAGGCCCGCGAGGCGCTGCTACGTAGCCCGAACCTGCCCGGCAACATCCGGCGGGTCTTCCCGGTCTGCACCCCCGGCGCCTCTGACTCGGCCAACTTCGACGAGGTGCTCGAGCTGCTGCACCTGGCCGGGCGGAGCCTGCCGCACGCGGTGCTGATGATGATCCCGGAGGCGTGGGAGAACGACCCGGACATGCGCGCCGACAAGCGCGCCTTCTACCGGTTCCACGCCAGCCTGATGGAGCCGTGGGACGGTCCGGCCTCGGTCGCCTTCACGGACGGCGAGATCGTCGGCGCGGTGCTGGACCGCAACGGGCTGCGCCCCGGCCGTTGGTGGCGCACCGCCGACGGGCTGGTCGTGCTGGGCAGCGAGGCGGGCGTGCTCGACCTCGACCAAGCCACCGTGGTCGCCAAGGGCCGCCTCCAGCCGGGGAAGATGTTCCTGGTCGACACGGTCAACGGCCGGATCGTCCAGGACGACGAGATCAAGACTGAGCTGGCCGCCGCCCGGCCGTACGACGAGTGGCTGCACGCCGGCCTGATCGAGCTGGACGAACTGCCGCCGCGCGAGCACATCGTCTACACCCACGACTCGGTGCGCCGCCGGCAGCAGACCTTCGGCTACACCGAGGAGGAGCTGAAGATCCTGCTCGCCCCGATGGCCCGCAGCGGTGCGGAGCCGATCGGCTCGATGGGCACGGACACCCCGATCTCGCCGCTGTCCACCCGGCCGCGGCTGCTCTACGACTACTTCCACCAGCTCTTCGCCCAGGTCACCAACCCGCCGCTGGACGCCATCCGGGAGGAGCTGGTGACCAGCCTGGCGTCCACCATCGGGCCGGAGGGCAACCTGCTCGACCCGGGCCCGGCGAGCTGCCGGCAGATCGTGCTGCCGTACCCGGTGATCGACAACGACGAGCTGGCCAAGATCCTCTCCATCGACGAGGACGGCGACCTGCCCGGGTTCAAGGCGGTCCGGGTCTCCGGGCTCTACCGGGTCCGGGACGGCGGGGCCGGCATCAAGGCCCGGCTGACCGAGATCTGCCGGCACGTCTCCGAGGCGATCGAGGACGGGGTCCGGATCCTGGTGCTCTCCGACCGGGACTCCAACGCCGACCTGGCCCCGATCCCGTCGCTGCTGCTCACCGCGGCGGTGCACCAGCACCTGGTCCGCGAGCAGACGCGTACCCAGGTGGCGCTGATCGTGGAGTCGGGCGACTGCCGCGAGGTGCACCACGCGGCGGTGCTGATCGGCTACGGCGCGGCGGCGGTCAACCCGTACCTGGCCTTCGAATCGGTGGAGGACATGATCTCCACGGGCACGCTGGTCGGCGTCGACCCGGAGAAGGCGGTCCGCAACTACGTGAAGGCGCTCGGCAAGGGCGTCCTGAAGATCATGTCCAAGATGGGCATCTCGACGGTGTCGTCGTACTGCGGCGCCCAGGTGTTCGAGGCCGTCGGCCTGGACACCCGCCTGGTCGAGCGCTACTTCCGGGGCACCCCGAGCACGATCAGCGGGATCGGGCTGCACGAGATCCACGCCGAGGTGGCCGCCCGGCACGCCCTGGCCTGGCCGGCCGCCGGGGCCCAGCCGTCCGACCGGCTGGAGGTCGGCGGCGAGTACCAGTGGCGCCGCGAGGGCGAGCTGCACCTGTTCAACCCGGAGACGGTCTTCCTGCTCCAGCACGCCACCCGCAGCCGCCAGTACGACATCTTCCGCCGGTACACCGCCAAGGTCGACGAGCTGGCCGCGCAGGCCGGCTCGCTGCGCGGCCTGTTCACCCTGCGCACCGGCGTACGCCCGGCGGTGCCGGTGGACGAGGTGGAGCCGGCCCGCGAGATCGTCAAGCGGTTCGCCACCGGCGCCATGTCGTACGGGTCGATCTCGGCCGAGGCACACGAGACCCTGGCCATCGCGATGAACCGGCTCGGCGGCAAGTCCAACACCGGCGAGGGCGGCGAGGACGTCGACCGGCTGCACGACCCCGAGCGCCGCTCGGCGGTCAAGCAGATCGCCAGCGGCCGCTTCGGCGTGACCAGCGAATACCTGGTCAACGCCGATGACCTCCAGATCAAGATGGCCCAGGGGGCGAAGCCCGGCGAAGGTGGCCAGCTTCCCGGCAACAAGGTCTGGCCGTGGATCGCGCGTACCCGGCACGCCACGCCAGGCGTCGGCCTGATCTCCCCGCCGCCGCACCACGACATCTACTCCATCGAGGACCTGGCCCAGCTCGTCCACGACCTCAAGTCCGTCAACCCGCGCGCCCGGGTGCACGTCAAGCTGGTCAGCGAGGTCGGGGTGGGCACGGTGGCGGCCGGCGTCGCCAAGCTCAAGGCCGACGTCATCCTGATCTCCGGCCATGACGGTGGTACCGGCGCGTCCCCGCTCAACTCGCTCAAGCACGCCGGCACCCCGTGGGAGCTGGGGCTGGCCGAGGCGCAGCAGACGCTGCTGCTCAACAAGCTCCGCGACCGGGTCACCGTGCAGGTCGACGGCCAGCTCAAGACCGGCCGGGACGTGTTGATCGCCGCGCTGCTCGGCGCGGAGGAGTTCGGCTTCGCCACCGCGCCGCTGATCGTCGAGGGCTGCGTGATGATGCGGGTCTGCCACCTGGACACCTGCCCCGTCGGCATCGCCACCCAGAACCCGGTGCTGCGCGAGCGTTTCACCGGCAAGCCGGAGTTTGTGGAGAACTTCTTCCTCTTCCTCGCCGAGGAGGTCCGCGGATACCTGGCCGAGCTGGGCTTCCGCAGCATCGACGAGGCGATCGGGCACACCGAGCTGCTCGACGTCACCCCGGCTGTCGACCACTGGAAGGGCCACGGCCTCGACCTCAGCCGGGTCCTGCACCTGCCCGAGCTGCCCGCGGGCGCGGCCCGGCGCGGCATCCGGGCCCAGGACCACGGCCTGGAACTGGCCCTGGACAACGAGCTCATCGCCTTGGCCGCGCCGGCCCTGAAGGCTGCGGGGTCCCGGACGGCCGGCGCCGAGGCGCGGGACGCCGCACCCGTCACGCCGGTCCGGGCGGAGCTGGCGATTCGCAACGAGCACCGCAGCGTCGGCGCGATGCTCGGCGGCGAGGTCACCCGCCGGTTCGGCGGCGCCGGCCTGCCCACCGACACCATCGAGTTCCTGCTGCACGGCACCGCCGGCCAGTCGTTCGGCGCGTTCCTGCCGCACGGGGTCACCCTGCGGCTGCACGGCGACGCCAACGACTACGTCGGCAAGGGCCTCTCCGGCGGGCGGATCATCGTCCGACCGGACCCGGCGGCGCCGTTCGCCGACGCCGCGGCCGGGCCGGGGGAGCGGGCCGAGGACCAGATCATCGCCGGCAACACCCTGCTGTACGGGGCCACCGACGGCGAGGTGTTCCTGCGCGGCCGGGTCGGCGAGCGGTTCGCGGTGCGCAACTCGGGCGCGGTGGCCGTCGTCGAGGGCGTCGGCGACCACGGCTGCGAGTACATGACCGGCGGCACGGTGGTGGTGCTCGGCCCGACCGGCCGCAACTTCGCCGCCGGCATGTCCGGCGGCGCCGCCTTCGTGCACCGGCTCGACCGGCGGCTGGTCAACCCGGAGCTGGTCGACCTGTCGCCGCTGCGCGACGAGGAGCGGGACCTGCTGCACGACCTCGTCCAGCGGCACTTCGCCGAGACCGACTCGGCGGTCGCGGAAGAGCTGCTCAAGCGCTGGTCGGAGGCGGTGGAGGAGTTCACCGCGGTGGTGCCCCGGGACTACCGCCGGGTGGTGGAGATCATGCGGGCCGCCGAAGCCGCCGGCCGTGACGTCGACGACGCGGTCATGAAAGAACTGACGGCGCCGGCTGAGCCGGCCCAACCGGCGCTGCCGGTGCCGCCCGCCCCGCGGGCGGTCGCCCAGGAGGTGGCTCGTGCCTGACCCGAACGGTTTCCTGCGCTACGACCGGCGGCTGCCCGCCCGCCGGCCGGTGCCGGTGCGGATCATGGACTGGCGGGAGGTGTATCCGCCGGCCGGCGAGGAGCTGATCCGCGAGCAGGCCACCCGGTGCATGGACTGCGGCATTCCCTTCTGCCACGACGGCTGCCCGCTCGGTAACCGCATCCCGGACTGGAACGACCTGGTCCGGACCGGCAACTGGGACGCCGCCGTGGAGTCGCTGCACGCCACCAACAATTTCCCCGAGTTCACCGGCCGGCTCTGTCCGGCTCCGTGCGAGGCGGCGTGCGTGCTCGGCCTCGGCGGCCAGCTGCCGGTCACCATCAAGCAGGTCGAGGTGGAGATCGCCGACGCCGCAGTGGCCCGCGGCGGGCTGCGCCCCCGCCCGGTGTCGGCGCCGACCGGGAAGTCGGTCGCCGTGGTCGGCTCCGGACCCGCCGGGCTCGCCGCCGCGCAGCAGCTCGCCCGCGCCGGGCACGCCGTCACCGTGTACGAGCGGGACGACGCGCTCGGCGGCCTGCTCCGGTACGGCATCCCCGACTTCAAGCTGGAGAAGCAGCACATCGACCGGCGGCTGGCCCAGCTCGCCGCCGAGGGGGTGCGCTTCCGCGCCGGGGTGAACGTCGGAGTCGACGTGACCGCCGAGCAGCTGCGCGCCGAGCACGACGCGGTGCTGCTCGCCTGCGGCGCGCTGCAGGGCCGGGACGTCCCCGAGACGCCGGGCCGGCAGCTGCGCGGCGTACACCAGGCGATGGCGCACCTGGTGGCGGCCAATCGGGTCGTCGCGGCGGCCGGGGAGGGCAAGCCGGCCCTGGCCACGCTGCCGGACGGGACCCCGATCGACGCGGCCGGCAAGCACGTGGTGATCATCGGCGGTGGCGACACCGCCGCGGACTGCCTCGGCGTGGCGCACCGGCAGGGCGCGGCCGGCGTCCACCAGCTCGACCTCTACCCGGAGCCGCCGGCCGGCCGGGACGCCGCCCGGGACCCGTGGCCCACCTGGCCGTGGATCCTGCGCGACTACCCGGCCCACGAGGAGGGCGGCGAGCGGGTCTTCGCCGTGGCGGTGCAGGAGTTCGTCGACGACGGCACCGGCCAGGTCAGGGCGGTCCGGATCGCCGAGGTGAGCGTGGAGAAGCGGGACGGCCGGCGGATCGTCACGGCGCTGCCCGGCTCCGAGCGGGAACTGCCCGCCGACCTGGTGCTGCTGGCCATCGGCTTCGAGGGGACCGAGGAGCAGCCGGTGCTGGCCCAGCTCGGGGTGACCCGCAACGCCCGGGGCGCGGTCGACGCCCGCTCCGACTGGCAGACCGACGCCGACGGGGTGTTCGTCGCCGGGGACATGCACCGGGGCGCCTCGCTGATCGTCTGGGCGATCGCCGAGGGGCGGGCCGCGGCCGCGGCCGTCCACGCGTACCTCGGTGGGGTGGGCGAGCTGCCCGCGCCGGTGGATCCGGCCCGGCAGCCGCTCGCCGCGCGCTGAGCCGGCGCGGTCGCCGACCCCGCGGTCCGGGCCGAGCCGGCCCGGACCGGGGTGCTCACGTTGGTCGTCCGGTTCCTGCCCGGCCCGTGAAACGCCTCACGAACAGCGGCGATGAGGTTTGCGGGCGGTCAGACTTGGCGGCTGGCCGGACCTGCGGGGTCCGGCTTTCGTCGTGTCACCCACTGGACGGGGAAATCCTCATGGCCCTCGGCGCCATGTTCGCCGCGCTGCGCCACCGCAACTACCGGATCTGGGCCGCCGCCGGGTTCGTGTCGGTCATCGGGACCTGGATGCAGGTTCTCGGCGTCAACTGGTACGTGCTGGCGGAGACCGGGTCCGCCACCTCGATGGGGCTCACCGTCCTCTTGCAGGCGCTGCCCAGCCTGGTGCTCAGCGTCTGGGGCGGCGCGCTGGCCGATCGGCTGCCCGCCAAGCCGCTGCTGATCGGGGCCCAGGCCGCCCACGCGTTGCTCGCCGCCGGGCTGGCCATGGTCGCCGTCACCGGCACCGGCGGCCTGCCGGCCATCTACGCGATCTCCCTGGTCACCGGCGCGGTGTCGGCGATCGAGGGCCCGGTGATGGGCCGCTGGTGCTCGACCCTGGTGGACCGGGAGAGCCTCGGCAACGCGCTCGCCCTCGGCTCGCTCACCAACTCGGCCGGCCGCATCCTGGGCATGAGCGTCGGCGCCGTCGTGGTGGCCGCCATCGGCCCCGCGCTGCTTTTCGCGATCAACGCCGCCAGCTTCGTCGCGGTGGTGGCAGCCCTGTTCGCCGTACGCGAGGAGGAGCGGCACAGCGCACCGGACGACGGCTCCAGGTCGCGGCGCGGCGCAAGACGCGCCGAGCTGGAGTTGTCGGAGGCCGAGACGGCGCCGGCGGACCGCAGCATCCGGGCCGGCTTCCGGTATCTGCTGCGGCAGCCGGTGGTGCTGGTGGCCCTGGCGCTGTCCTTCGTGCTCGGCAGCCTGGGCCGCAACTACCAGGTGACCATGGCCGCGATGAGCGACGGTCCGCTGCGCGGCGGCGCGTCCGGGTACGGCTTCCTCTCCACCGTCTTCGCGGTCGGTACGGTGCTCGGCGCGCTGGTCGCGGCCCGCCGCCGGGAGCTCGGCTACCGGGTGCTGGTGGGGGCCGGCCTGCTGGCCAGCGCCCTGCAGATCGTCGCCGGGCTGGCCCCCGGCACGCTGAGCTTCGCCGCGGTGATGCTGCCGGTGGCGGCGGCGGCCGTGGTCATCGACACCACGGTCGGCGCCCGCGCCCAGCTCGACACCGACTACGCCATGCGGGGTCGGGTGCTGGCCGCCCTGGCGGTCACCGGCTCGGTCTCCGCGGCCGTCGGTGCGCCCCTGCTCGGCTGGCTCGCCGAGCACGCCGGACCCCGGCAGACCCTGGTGCTGGCCGGCACGCTCACCACCGTCGCCACCGTGGCGGCCGGGGTGGCCTTCGACCGGCTCCGGGAGCGGCGGCTGCGGCGCCGGCTCAGCCTGGTGCTCGCCGCGCCCGCCGTGCGCCGCCGCGCCGCCGCCACCGCCCGCGTCGTCCGGCCGGCGAGCGGCCCGGCCGTCGCCCGCCCGGTGGCCGCGGCCGGCCCCGTCGCCCCGATGGCCGCCGAGGGCCCGCGCCCGGTCCCGGCGTCCCGCCCGGCGGGGCTGCGCCTGCCCGGCACGCGGTTCGCCGGGCTGCGCCCCCGGGCCGGGCGGATCGCGGCCGGCCCGTCCGCCCGCCCGGCCCACGAGTGCGCCGCCTGCGCGTCGCACCGGTCGCGCCGCCGGTCCCGGGCCACGGCGTTGGTTCACGCGGCCGACTGCGCCCTCGCCGGCTGACCCGGCCGGGGCCGGACCCGCTACCGACCTGACGGCGTATCGGGCCCTTCAAGATCCCGCTCGATCCTGAAAGTAGTGGCCTACCGCGTCCCGGGAGGCCACTACTTCCACGTTCGAGCGCGACCACGGCTGATCTGCGGGCCGGTGCGGCTACGCCGCCGGAACGCGCTGACCGGCGCCTCGGTCGCCGGCGCGCGGCTGAGTCGCCCGCGCTGTCAGCTTCGGAGTCGGATCAGCGTCCCGCCGTCGCGAGTTCGCCGGTCAGCTGCGGCCCGGCACTCCCCGGCGACAGCTCCGCGCGCCGTTCACGCATCGCCGGCCGGCCGGACGGAACGATCAGCGCGGCCAACGCGGCGGCCAGCGCGATCCCGGTGAGCACCAGGAACCCCAGGGTGAACCCGGCCTCGCGCGGCAGACCGCTCGCCTGCGGGTGGGCGGTGATCACGCCGCTCACCACCGCGGCACCGATCGCGCCGCCGATGGTGCGGATGTTGGCGTTCATGCCGGTGGCCACCCCGGTCTGCCCGGGCGGCACGCTGGCCACGATCAGGTTGGCCATCGAGGCGAACGCCAGCCCGATGCCCAGGCCGACCAGTCCCCCGGCCACACCGATCTCCCAGCGGGTGTCGTGGGCGACGGTCAGCATCGCCGAGGCGAGCACGTTGCACACCGCGCCCGTCGCCAACTGTGCCTTGGCGCTGAACCGGGCCTGCAGCCGGCCGGCGGCGAGGCCGGCGACGAACATGGCGACCAGCATCGGCAGCATCAGCAGCCCGGCCTGGGTGACGCTGGCGCCGAAGCCGTATCCAGCGCTGGTCGGGATCTGCACGAACTGCGGCAGGAAGGCGTAGACGGCGAACATCGAAGCGCCGTAGAGCAGGGCGACCAGGTTGGTCGTCCAGACCCCGGGCAGGCGCATCATCCGCAGGTCGATCAGCGGGTTCGCCGAGCGGGCCTCGGCCACCAGCCAGGCGACCAGGAGCAGGCCGGCGAGCACCAGCAGGCCGGTCACCCGACCGGAGGTCCAGCCCCAGGTGGCGCCCTCGCTGATCGGCAGCAGCAGCGCCACCAGCCAGCCGGAGAGCAGCAGGGTGGCCGTCCAGTTGATCCGGCCGGGCGTGCGGACCGGTGACTCCGGCACGAACCGGTGCGCGGCGAGCGCGGTGAGCCCGACGACGACCAGCGGGATCCAGAACAGCCAGCGGTACCCCAGGGTGGCGACGATCGGACCGGCCAGGACGACGCCGAGGCCGCCACCGGCGGCGACGATCGCCGAGATCGCCGCGACGGCGGAGCTGACCCGCGCGGCGGGGAACTCGTCGCGGATGATGCCGAACGACAGCGGGAAGACCGCGCCTCCGACGCCCTGGACCACCCGGGCGACGATGAGCACGCCGATGCTCGGCGCGACGGCCGCCAGCAGGCAGCCGAGCGCGAGCGCGGCGAGGGAGACGACCAGCATCCGCTCCTTGCCGACCATGTCGCCGACCCGGCCGAGGACCGGGGTGAAGATCGACGCGGAGAGCAGGTAGGCGGTCAGCACCCAGGTCACGGTGTTCTGGGAGGTGTGCAGGTCGTGCTGGATGGTGGGCAGCACCGGGGTGATCAGCGACTGGAGCATCGCGAAGAAGCCGGTGCCGGCCGCGAGGACGAGGAAGGTCAACCGACGCGAGCCGCGTCGGATGGTTTCGGTCACGGAGGGAACTCCCGTTCGCGTACGAAAGAAAAGGTCTGCCGGGGGCGACGGTCGGTCGCCCAGGTGTGCGGTCGACGTGACCGCGGGGCCGCTCGCGCGGATCGGGGGGACGGCTCGCACGGGCGCGGCCGGGCGATCTGCCGCGGTGGCGGCCGGGACTGCCGGTGTTCAGCCGAATGCGGGCATGGTGGGACCTCCTGGGTCCGGTGTCTGGACGGCCGACCGCGCCAGGTGGGGATCGGCCCGAAATCCGGAGTAAGCTATCCGGAGGCATGGCTCCGGTCAGTTCCGGAGGGGTGCCTCCACTAACCTAGCGGAGGGGTGCCTCCGGTTGCAAGGCAGGAGAGGTGACGCCCGTCATGGCCAGCGGCGAGCAGCTGGGGGAGGTCCTCGCGCGGCGCCCGAAACGGGCGGATGCCCGGCGCAACTACGACGCGTTGATCGCCGCCGCGCGGGAGGTCTTCGGGGAGTGCGGTGCGGGCGCCTCGCTGGAGGAGATCGCCCGGCGGGCCGGGGTCGGCATCGGGACGCTCTACCGGAACTTCCCCAACCGGCGTGACCTGTTCGAGGCGGTCTACGTCGAGGAGGTGGGGGCGCTCAGCCGGTCCGCCGCCGACCTGGCGGACCTCCCGCCGTGGGATGCCCTGGTCGCCTGGCTCAACCGGTTCGTCGCCTACGTCGGCACCAAGCGGGCCCTCGCCGAGGAGCTGGTGCACGACTCCGAGGTGTTTCGCAGCTGCCGCACCGAGATCTACGCCGCGGGCGAGCCGTTGCTGCGCCGCGCCCAGGAGGCCGGGGTGGCCCGGCCGGACGCCAGCTTCGACGACGTGGTGCGGCTGATCAGCGGGATCATGGCGTACCAGTTCCCCGAGCCGGCCCAGCGCGACCGGGTGCTGGCCATCGCCCTGGACGGCCTGCGCCACCCGGCCGCGCGCCCCTGACGCCCGGGTAGGTCCGCGCGCCGGGTCCGGTCGCGTCGAGCGCAGCCGGTGGGCCGGGTCGGCGGTGCCAGGCCGGCAGCCGCCGAGGCCAGCACCGGACGGCTGGGGTGGTCCTGCCAAGCCGGCGGCCGGCGGCCCCTCGGGAACCGCCGGCCGCCGCAGGTGCTCAGGAGTGGTCAGCCGCCAGGTCGGCGTTGCTCGGCCGGCCCCAGGGGCCGGTGATCGCGAAGACGTAGCCGGGGGACTGGATGTTGGCGAACAGAATCTTCCCGTCCGCGCTGAACGTCGGCCCGGTGAACTCGCTGTCGTTGAGCTCGTTGCGGGCCAGCGGGTACGCCTTGCCCTGCTCGGTCACCCCGACCAGGTGCGACAGGCCCTCGCCGTCCTCGGCCAGGATCACCCCGCCGTACGGCGACACGGTGATGTTGTCCGGGCCGTCGTAGTTGCCGGTCTCCTCGTCCGGGTTCTGGTTCACCCCGAAGATGGTCTTCAGCGTGACGGTCTCGGTCCGCGGGTCGTAGAACCACACCTGGCCGTCGTGCTCGTTGACGCTGCCGTCGGAGTGCCGGGCGAAGCTGGCCACGAAGTACGCGCCGCCGTCGGCCCACCAGGCGCCCTCCAGCTTGCGGCTGCGGGTCACCTGCTCGTCGGTGAACTGCTTGCGCACCGAGACGGTCTTCGCGTCCCGGTCCGGCACGTCCACCCACTCCACCTTGTACCGGGTGCCCGGCGTCGTCGCCTCGGACAGGTCGGCGACGTGCTGGCTGCCCCGGAAGCACTTCATCGCCTGGAGGCTGCCGGCGGTGTCCCCGTCGGGACGCTGCGCCAGCGCGCGCAGCGCGCCCTTGCCGCCCCGGAAGCCGGCCGGCGGCGTCCAGCGGAAGTAGAGCCCGTTCGGTCCGCCGGCGTCCTCGGTCAGGTAGATCGCGTGGGTGTACGGGTCGACCGCCACCGCCTCGTGCGCGTACCGGCCGAGGAACTTCAGCGGCACCGGGTCCAGGTTGGCGGACCGGTCGTGCGGGTCGACCTCGAAGGTGTAGCCGTGGTCCTTCAGGTACCGCCCGCCGGCCTTCTGCTCGGTCTCCTCGCAGGTCAGCCAGGTGCCCCACGGGGTGATGCCGCCGGCGCAGTTGTTGTGCGTCCCGGCCACGCTGACGTACTCGCGCAGCCGCCGGCCCTGGGCGTCCACCTCGATGGTGGTGGTGCCGCCGCGGGCACCGGGGTCGTAGGTGAGGCCGGCCAGCGCGGGCACCGGGAAGGGCTCGCTGCCGCCGATCTCGTGGTTGTTGACCAGCACCGAGCCCTCACGGCCGAGGAAGCAGCCGGTGCCGTCGGCGTCGCTCGGGGTCGGCTGCCCGGACTCCAGCAGGGTCGCGCCGGCCTGCGCCACGATGGTGTACGAGAAGCCGGGCGGCAGGGCCAGCAGGCCGGCCGGGTCCGGAACGAGTTCGCCGTAGCCGACCGCCGGGCGGGCCGCGGCGCGCGCCGCCGCCGGTCCGGCGATGACGTCCAGGTTACCGGCCACCACGATGCCCAGGGCGCCAGCGGCACCGCCGCGCAGCATGGACCGGCGGGAAATGGGGGAGGAGCTCACGTCGTCGCCTTCCTGTTCACGATGCTTCCGTCAGCAGGCAAACGGCGGCCGGGGAACGCCGCCGACGCGGCCGGGGTCCGCGAGGTGAACAGTAGAGAAATCCTGAAAGCGCGTCACGTGCTGTGCCGGCTCGGCGCGCTTCCGTTAGGGTTCCCTCGATCGGGACCGCGACGGCGTCGGAGGGACGGGACGGTGGGCAGGCTCGCGACGGCGTACGGGCAGGCGGTCGCCTTCCACCGGCAGGCCGTACGGCGCTGGGAGGCCGCGCGGCGGGCGCTTGCCGCCGCCGGGCCGGTCGCCCCCGGCAGCCCCGAGCTCGTCGCCCGGCTGGCCCGGCTCGGCGCCGAGCTGGCCGCCGCCGCACCGGGCACCGCCCGCCCGGTCACGACCCCGGTGCCGGTCCGCATCGGCGAGGCGACCACCCTGGACGGTCGCTTCCCGGTGCTGGTGCCGCTGGCCGGCGGCACGCACCTCGCGGTCGACACCGACGCCCGCGATCCCCGGGTCGGTGAGCTGCTGCGGGCCGCGGTGGTGCGGCTGCTCGCCGCCGCGCCGGCCGGCACGGTCCGGGTCGCCGGCATCGACCCCGCCGCGTTCGGCGCCGCGTTCCTGCCGCTGCGCCCGCTGCTGGACGCCGGGGTGCTCGGCCCCGCCGCGACCACCGCCGCCGAGGTGGCCGCCCTGCTCGACGAGGCGGAACGGCACGCCCGCAGCGCCCAGCAGGCGGCCCGGGACGACCAGGAACTGCTGCTGGTGGTCGCCGCGTCCGCCCCGCCGCCCCGCGAGCTGGCCCGGCTCGCCGCGCTCACCCACGCCGGTCCGGCCGCGGCGGTCTGTGTGCTGCTCGCCGGCTACCCCGCCGCCGGTCCCGGCGACCCGCCACCGCCGCTCGGCGCCACCACCCAGCTACGGCTCAACGACCGGTACGCGCTGGTCGGCGACCCACCCGGGCAGCCGTTCAGCGCCGACGGCAGCGGCCTGCCCGCCCCGGTGGTGCTCGACGGCGATCCGGCGCACGCCACCGTCACCGGGCTGGCCCGGCAGCTCGCCGCGGCCACCCGCCGGGCCGAGGCGGTGACCTTCGCCGACCTGCTCCCGGCCCGGCGCTGGGCCGAGTCGTCCGCCACCGGGCTGCGTACCGTGCTCGGCCGGTCGGTTCGACAACTCCAGCTCGGCGCGTCTGACGCCGCGCCGCTACGACGTCAGTTCGGCCCGGCTGACGCCGCGCCACGATCTGCAGCCGTCGCTGGAGCCGTCGGCCAGCCCGTCACGGTCGCCTTCGACGACGCCACCCCGCACTGGCTGGTCGGCGGGCGGACCGGCGCGGGCAAGACGGTGTTCCTGCTCGACGTGCTCTACGGCCTGGCCGCCCGGTACGCCCCGGCCGAGCTCCAGCTCCTCCTGCTCGACTTCAAGGAGGGCGTCAGCTTCACCGAGTTCGTCCCCACCGAGCGCGACCCGTCCTGGCTGCCGCACGCCCGCGCGGTCGGCATCGAGTCCGACCGCGAGTACGGCGTCGCCGTGCTGCGCGAGCTGCGCGAGGAGCTGACCCGGCGGGCCGACCTGCTCAAGCGCCACGGCGTCACCAAGCTCGCCGACCTGCCGGCCGAGCACCGGCCACCCCGGATCGTCACCGTGGTCGACGAGTTCCACGTGCTGTTCGCCGGCAACGACGCCCTCGCCCGGCAGGCCGTCGACCTGCTGGAGGAGTTGGCCCGCAAGGGTCGCTCGTACGGCCTGCACCTGGTGCTGGCCAGCCAGAGCACCACCGGCATCGAGGCCCTGTACGGCCGGGCCGAGGCCATCTTCGGCCAGTTCCCGCTGCGGGTGGCGCTTCCCGGCGGGAGCGGGGTGCTCGACCCGCTCAACGACGCCGCGCGGGCGCTGCGGGTGGGGACGGCCGTGGTCAACACCGCCGGGGGTGCGGTCGGTGCGAACACCGAGGTCTGCTTCCCCGACGCGCACGCCGCCGGCGCCGACCTGGCCACCCTCCGGCACGAGCTGTTCCAGGCCCGGCCGGCGGGCGCGCGTCCGCCCATCGTCTTCCGCGGGTACGAGACGCCGCGACTGGCCGCCGATCCCACCTGGGCCGCGCTGCGGCCGGGCACCGAGCCGCTGCTCGCGCTGGTCGGCCGGACGGTGGACGTGGCCGGCAGCACGGCAGCCTTCCGCCTGGACGCCAACCCCGGCCGGCACCTCGCCGTGGTCGGCACCGCCTCGGCCGGGGTGGACGTGCTCCGCTCGGCCACCCTCAGCCTGGCCCGGCAGCAGGCCCCCGGCACGGCCCGCTTCCTGCTCGCCCCCCTGGCGCCCGGCACCACCGATGCCGTCGACGATCTGGCGATGACGCTGGCCGCCGCCGGGCATCCGGTCCGCCGCCTCGACATGGCGGCACTGCGCGCCCAACTCGCCGAGTTGGCCGCCGGACCCGGAGGTGAGCGACCGGGCGGCCCGTCCGGCGCCCCGGCTGGCTCGGGGGGTGGTACGGCCGGGCGCACCTACCTCGTGGTGTTCGGGGTGGACGCCGCCTCCGGCGTGCTCGCCGCCACCGACCCGGCCACCTTCCGCTCCGGGCACGACGACCTGCGGGCCGTGCTGCGCCAGGGGCCGGCGCACGGGGTGCACCTGCTCGGGTGGTGGCGCGGGCTGCGCCGACTCGGCGAGGACCTCGGCGGTACGCAGAACCGCGACGACCTGGCCTGCCTGGTCGCGCTGAACGTGCCTGGCGCCGACCTCGGCCTGCATCTGGGCTGGCACGACCTCGGCTATGTCCCGCGCGACGGGCGGGCCCTGCTGGTGGACCGGCACGATCAGCGGACCACCCTGATCGTGCCCTTCGTCGGTGACGGAGGCGACCCGTGAGCGGATTCGAGGAGTACGCGGCCCTGGCCCGGGAGCTGTCCGCGCGGCAGCGCGGCGAGGAGCAGGCCGTCGCCGCCGAGGCGGAACGCCGCCGGTCCCTGCACACCGCCGTCGACCAGCTCGGCCAGCGGCTCGCCGCCCAGGGCCAGCGCCTCGACCAGCTCGGCCGGGCCGCCGGACTGCCGGCTTCGCCGCCGGCGAACCCGGCGGACCGGGTCCTGCCACAGGGCGGACCGGCGATCCCGGCTGGGCCGGCACCGGCCTGGTCGACGCCGACCGGTGTGTCGAGTCTGGCCGGACCCGGGCCCAGCACGGGGCCGGGGGCCCAAGCGCCGCCGGCGGGTGCACCGCGCCTGGCGGGGGCACCCGGACCTGCGCCCGGAACCGGGGCGGGGGCGACCGGCGGGGCAGCCGCCGCGCCGGGGCGGCCGGGCGTCGGGGCGTACCCGGAAAATGCGGTGCCCGCCCCATGCGCGGAGGCGGACCCGGCGGCGGAGCTGGCCGCGGCCCGGCTACTGGTCGACGAGGCCGACCGGTACGGGCAGCAGGCCGAGGCGATCGCGCACCGGCCCGCGCTGCTGCCGACCTGGTCGCCGCCGGCCCGAGCGGTCGCGGTCTACGCGACCTGCGCGCTGGCCGGCTCGGTGCTGATGCTGGTCGCGCTGGTGGGCTCGCAGATCCCGGCCACCGGGCTCGATCTGGTGGCCGCCGCCTCGTGCGCCGGCGTGCCGCTGCTGTCGTTCCTCGCCGGGCAGCTGGTGCTCGCCCGCTGGGGTCGGCCGCCGGTCAGCTCCGACTCCCCGCCGTCGCGGTACGTCCCGCTCGGCTTCGTGATCTGTGCGCTGTTCTCCCCGTCGCTGTTCTGCGTCTACCTCCTGGTGTTCCGCCTGATGCGCTGACCGGGTCCGGCCGGCGTGATCGGGTGGTCGCGGGGCGTGCGGTGATCTCGTAGGCTCCATGGTGGCCGGTGCGGCGGTGCCCGTCGGGCGACGCGGCGGGATGGGGAGGGCGCGTGAGCGAGCGGAGCGAGCGAACCATTCAGTTCAGCAGCGCGGCGCCTCGCGCCGCCGTCGAGCGGAGCGAGGCGGTGGCGTGAGCGAGCGGAGCGAGCGAACCATTCAGCTCAGCAGCGCGGCGCCTCGCGCCGCCGTCGAGCGGAGCGAGGCGGTGGCGTGAGCGCAGCGCAGATCATCGCCAGGCTGGCGGCGGCGGCGCAGAAGCTGGACGAGGCGAAGGCCAAGACGGCGGCTGCGGCCCAGGACGCGGCCGAGGCGCGCGCGCTGGTGGCCGGCGCGCTGGAGGGCGTGGCGGCGGGACCGTTGCTCGGCGTGGTCGACGCCTATCGGCAGGCCCTGGCCCAGGCCGCCCAGGGCGGCGAGCCCGCCCGGCAGCATGTCCAGGAGACCATCGCCAAGGTCCAGGCGCTGGGAAACTGAGCCCGGGATGAGCGATCGGGACGGTTCCGTCGCCCGCGACGGCGGTGAGCTGGACGGCTTCCACGTCGGTCACGTGCCGGCCGGCGCCGGCACCGAGGTGTCGGACTTCGCCAGCGAGTGGGATGAGGTCAGCTTCGCCACCCGGGTCTGGGAGCGCCAGGTCGCGGAGGGCTACCGGGTCGACCTGCGGGTGCACGTGCTCCGGGGGGAGCGGCTCATCGACCTCACCGCGTTGCACGATTTCCTCGCCGACTACCACGAGCGCGACCCGGCTGGTGGGGAGTGGGTCGAGTTCGCCCATCCCGACGGCCCCGGCCTGATCGGTGTGGGGGAGGCGTTCTGGCTGGTCGAGCCGGGCGTCGCGGTCGACGTGCTGGCCGACCCGGAGCGGTGCGACCGGGCCGGGCTGGCGGCGACCGCTCGCGCGATCACCCGCGTGGCCGCCTCGGCGGGAGCGCCGCCGTCGGTTCGGCGGCCCGAAACCGGTGCGGGCGGTCCGGCGCGTCCCGCCACTCCATAGGGGAGAGTTGCCCGGTACGCCGGTTTGTGCATCTCGTGCAACAACGGGTTACCGGCGCGTAACTTTTCATTGACGTATGCGAAATCTGCCACGCATCATCGTTCCCACGATCGATCGGATCCCCTCACCCGTCCCTCCCGGTTCCCCGGGTGCCTCCCACCGGAGGTGCAGCCATGCTGCTCCGAAAGATCCTGGTCGCCACCACCACCGTCGCCGCCCTGCTGCTCCCCGCCACCGCCGCCCAGGCCGCCGCGGAGGGTGCCACCCGCGCCGGCGCCACCGAGACCGTCGGCCGCACCGCCGCGGCCACCGGCAACCCGGTCATCGTCGTCGGTGGCCTGATCGGGGTCTCCATCGCGTACGAGCCGATCGCCGCCCGGCTGCGCGCCGACGGCTACCGGGTCTCCATCTACCAGCTTCCCGACCTCGGCTTCGGCGACATCCGGGCATCCGCCCGCGCGCTCTCGTCCTACGTGGACCAGGTCCGCGCCGCCACCGGGGCGGCCAAGGTGGACCTGGTCACCCACTCCGAGGGCGGCCTGGTCTCCCGCTGGTACGTGAAGTTCCTCGGCGGCGTCGACAAGGTCGGCCGCTACGTCAGCCTGGGCACCCCCCAGCAGGGCACCTACGTCGCGAACATGGTGAAGTTCCTCGGCCTGGGCAGCTGCGCCGGCATCGTCGCCTGCCAGCAGATGTCGGTCGGCTCGGGTCTGCTCGCCGACCTCAACGGCGGTGACGACACCCCGGGCGCGGTCCGCTGGACCACGATCCGGACCTGGCAGGACGAGCTGGTGATCCCGGTCGACAACGCCATCCTCGCCGACGGCGCGACCAACGTGCTGATCCAGTCGTCGTGCCCGCTGCGAGTGGTCGGCCACCTCGGTCTCGTCCTCGACGGCACGGCCTACAGCATCGTCCGGCAGGCGCTCGCCGGCGCCGCCATCCACCCGAACTGCTTCGCCATCTGATCCGAGCATCCGACCGGCGGCCGAATGCCGCCCGCCGGTCCGGCCGTGGTTCACGCCAGCGGCCGTCCCCCGGGTCCCGGCGGCGGGGCGTCGACCGGCTACAGCGTGCCGTCGAAGCCGGCCAGGAACCGTCGTCGGGACGAACGGCGCGGCGGGTCGGGAACCCGGCGGCGCCCCGGGCAGTTGGGTCGAGCGACCGCGGCGGCCGTGCGAGCCGTGCGACGCTGGGCCGGGGCGTACGTCTGGAGGTGCGACATGACGGGAACACCGCAGGTCGACTTCGCGCTCGACACGTACGAGTGCATCGTGCTCTACCCGGGGCCGTCCGGCCGGGTCCTGCCCGAGGAGACGGTGCAGCGGTTGCAGGCCGAGCACCAGGAGCACATGCAGGCGCTGCTCCGGCGGGGCATCGTCCTGATCGACGGCTCGGTGGACGGTCCGGCCCGCGAGCCGGACCCGCCGATCGGCTTCGGCCTGGCGCGCACCGGCTCGGTGGACGACGTGCGTACCGTCATGGAGGCCGACCCGGCCGTGCAGGCCGGGCTCTACCGGGTGGACGTGCTGACCTTCCTCTGCCCGGCCGGCTCGCTGGAGTTCCCGCTGGCCCCGGCGCAGCGCTGAGCGCGGTCGGGCAACGGTCGACGCCGCCTCGACCGGCGCTCGCGGGTGGGTCGGGAGCGCCCCGACGGGAGCCGGCGGCGGGGGGTACGATTTCCGCCGCGGTCGCCGATGCCCGCGACCCACGACGTTCCGGCTGCGGTTCCTCTCCGCCCCGCCGCGCGGGGATCGCCCGTCGTTGGACAATTCCGCACTCTGAAAGGGGTCGGCCGGCAGGTCGACCCGGAGGAGAGACTAGCCTGATGGGCGTGACACGCCGCGCGAAGATCGTCTGCACCCTCGGCCCCGCCACCTCGTCCCCGGAGCGCATTCGGGGCCTGGTCGAGGCGGGCATGAACGTGGCGAGGCTCAACTTCAGCCACGGCAGTCACGCCGACCACGAGGCGGTCTGCCGGTTGGTCCGCGAGGCGGCCGAGGCGGCCGGGCGCCCGGTGGCGGTCCTCGCGGACCTGCAGGGCCCGAAGATCCGGCTCGGCCGGTTCGCCGACGGCCCGCACGAGTGGCGCACCGGCGACTCGGTGGTGATCACCGGTGACGACATCCTCGGCACCAAGGAGCGGGTCTCCTGCACCTACCGCAAGCTGCCGCAGGAGGTGAAGCCGGGTGACCGGCTGCTGATCGACGACGGCCGCGTCGCGGTCGAGGTCAGCGACGTCACCGGCAACGACATCCGCTGCCTGGTCACCGAGGGCGGCGCGGTCTCCAACAACAAGGGCGTCTCGCTGCCGAACGTGGCGGTCAGCGTCCCGGCCCTGTCCGAGAAGGACGCCGAGGACCTGCGGTTCGCCCTCGGCCTGGGCGTCGACCTGATCGCGCTCTCCTTCGTGCGCTCGCCGGAGGACATCAAGCTGGTGCACGCGATCATGGCCGAGGAGGGCGTGCAGCGCCCGGTCCTGGCCAAGGTCGAGAAGCCCGAGGCGGTCGACCACCTGGAGGCGATCGTGCTCGCCTTCGACGGGGTCATGGTCGCCCGCGGCGACCTCGGCGTCGAGATGCCGCTGGACCAGGTGCCGCTGGTGCAGAAGCGCGCCGTGCAGCTCTGCCGGGAGAACGCCAAGCCGGTCATCGTGGCCACCCAGATGCTCGACTCCATGATCGAGAATTCGCGGCCGACCCGCGCCGAGGCCTCCGACGTGGCCAACGCGGTGCTCGACGGCGCGGACGCCGTGATGCTCTCCGGCGAGACCAGCGTCGGCAAGTACCCGGTGCTCACGGTCAGCACCATGGCCAAGATCATCTCCACCACCGAGTCCGGCTCGATCGCCGTGCCGCGGCTGCAGCACGACCCGCGTACCCACGGCGGCGCCCTCACCGTCGGCGCGTCCTCCATCGCCCGGGCCATCGGCGCCAAGGCGCTGGTCGCCTTCTCGCAGACCGGCGACACCGTCCGGCGGCTCAGCCGGCTGCACTGCGACCTGCCGCTGCTCGCCTTCACCCCGGTGCCCGAGGTGCGCAACCAGCTCGCCCTCTCCTGGGGCGTGGAGACCTTCCTGATGCCGTTCGTCGCGCACACCGACGACATGTTCCGCCAGGTCGACCAGGCGCTGCTCGGCCTCAACCGGGCCAACCCCGGCGATCACGTGGTGATCGTGGCCGGCAGCCCGCCCGGCACCCCCGGCTCCACCAACACCCTGCGGGTGCACCAGCTCGGCTCGCTGGTCGACGCCGCCTCGGCCCGAGCGCTGCAGTGAGCGAGCGGGGCGCCCGAGCCATCCGGCTCGGTGGCGAGGCGCCCGGCGTGAGCGCGAGGAGTGAGCCGGTCTTGCGAGCCTCGCAGTCGCGAACTGAGGTGGCCCCGTGAGCGCGAGGAGTGAGCCGGTTTTGCGAGCCCCGCAGTCGCGAACTGAGGTGGCCCCGTGAGCGACCAGCCGGTGGCGACCGGCCAGGCCGCGGTCGACCAGCTCCTCGAGGTCCTCGACCTGGACAAGGTCGGCGAGATGATCTTCCGGGGGATCAGCCCGCCGGTCGGCCCGCAGCGGGTGTACGGCGGCCAGGTTGCCGGCCAGGCGCTGGTGGCCGCCGGCCGCACCGTCGACCCGGAGCGCTTCGTGCACTCCCTGCACGGCTACTTCGTCCGCCCCGGTGACCCGGCCGAGCCGATCGAATACCGGGTCGAGGACATCCGGGACGGCCGGTCCTTTTCGGTCCGCCGCTCGGTCGCGCTGCAGCACGACAAGCCGATCTTTTTCATGTCGGCCTCGTTCCAGCGGCAGGAGGAGGGGCTGGACCACCACGCGCCGGCCCCGCCGGACGTGCCCGGGCCGGACGAGATCCCGACCATGACCGACCGGCTCGCCCGCTACCCGGAGCGCCTCGGCATCTGGGGTCAGATCCCGCGCCCGATCGACGTCCGCTACGTCGGCGAGCCCGGCTGGGTACGCCCCGGCGACCGCCCCGCCGAGCCGCACCAGCGGGTGTGGATGCGCATCGACGGCAAGCTGCCCGACGACCCGCTGCTGCACGCCTGCGCCCTCACGTACGCCTCCGACCTGACCCTGCTCGACTCGGTGCTGTCCGTGCACGGCGAGGTGTGGGGGCCCGGGGGAGTGGTGGGCGCGAGCCTCGACCACGCGCTCTGGTTCCACCGGCGGTTCCGCGCCGACGAGTGGTTCCTCTACGACTGCTGGAGCCCGTCCGCCTCGGGCGCCCGCGGGCTGGCCACCGGCCGGATGTTCACCACCGACGGCCGGCACATCGCCAGCGCGGTGCAGGAGGGCTTGCTGCGCCGCGAGGGCGCCTGACCGGGCCACCGTGCCCGCTCGGGCGAGGGCCGGCAATCCGGCTGGCTGAGCAGCCGACTAATCTTGCCGGCATGCGTCTCTCCGCCCGGGTCGACTACGCCCTCCGCGCGGCCGCCGAGCTGGCCTCGGTCGCCGACGGGACGGTCACCGGACGGAGCCGCCCGGTGACCGCCGAGCAGATCGCCCGCGCCCAGGACATCCCGCCGAAGTTCCTGGAGAGCATCCTGCTCCAGCTGCGCCGGGGCGGGATCGTGCACGCCCAGCGGGGGCCCGAGGGCGGCTACTGGCTGGCCCGGCCGGCGGCGGAGATCTCCCTCGCCGAGGTGATCCGGGTGATCGACGGTCCGCTCGCCCACATCCGCGGTCAGCGCCCCGAGGATCTCGGCTACCAGGGAGCGGCCCGGGCGTTGCAGGACGTCTGGATCGCCCTGCGGGCCAGTGAGCGACAGATCCTGGAGCAGGTCTCCCTCGCCGACGTGGCCAGCGGTGCACTGCCCGGCCGGGTCAACGAGCTCGCCGCCGACCCGAGCGCCTGGAGCTGACCGACCCGGCCGTCCGCCGGCCCGCCCCTCAGCCCGTGACCGGGCTGCCCGCGCTCCGCCCGCCGGTCCCGCCCCGGCCGGCTGACCCGCGACCATTCCGCGCCGTCCGGTGCGTCCCACGAACTGGATGGGGGACTTGACCGGAGCGGTCGCGTACCGCATTGTCGACCAAGTCGATAGGAGATGCCGAAAAGTCGGAGGACCTCGTGCGCAAGCTGCTGATCCTCGCCCTGGTCGGGCTCGCCGCGCAGCTGGTCGACGGCGCGCTCGGCATGGCGTACGGGCTGACCTCCTCCACCCTGCTGCTGTTCGCCGGGGTGGCGCCGGCCGCCGCGTCCGCCTCGGTGCACCTGGCGGAGATCGGCACCACGCTCGCCGCCGGGGTGGCGCACTGGCGGTTCGGCAACGTCGACTGGCGGGTGGTCGCCCGGATCGCGGTACCCGGCGCGATCGGCGCATTCGCCGGCGCCACCTTCCTCAGCTCGATCTCCACCGAGGCCGCCGCCCCGTGGATGGCCGCGATCCTGTTCACCCTGGGCGCGTACCTGCTGGTGCGCTTCTCCCGACCGCTGCGCGCCAACCGGACCGCCGGCCGGCTGCGGGGCCGCTTCCTGAGCCCGCTCGGCCTGGTCGCGGGCTTCATCGACGCCACCGGCGGAGGGGGCTGGGGCCCGGTCGCCACGCCCGCGCTGCTCGTCTCCGGCCGGATGGAGCCGCGCAAGGTCATCGGTTCGGTCGACACCGCCGAGTTCATGGTCGCCGGCGCGGCCAGCATCGGGTTCCTGATCGGCCTCGGCTCCGAGGGCTTCCTGCTGCCCACCGTGGCCGCACTGCTGATCGGTGGCCTGGTCGCGGCGCCGATCGCCGCCTGGCTGGTCCGCATCGTTCCCGCCCAACTGCTGGGCGCGACGATCGGCGGCGTGATCGTGCTGACCAACGCCCGGACGCTGCTGCGCGCCGGTGAGCTGGCCGGCCCGGTCCCGTTCCTGGTCTACGCGGTGCTCGGCGCCGGCTGGCTGGTCGCGCTGGCGCTGGCCGTGCGGGCGCTGCGCCGCACCCGCCACGCCCGGGCGGTCGCCGAGGCCGCCCTCGCCGTCCCGGTCGCCGGCGCCCCGGTGGGCCAGGCCGACGCCGCGCCGCCCGAGGAGCCCCGGCGGCTCGCCGCCGCCGTCGAGGGCTGATCCGGGGTACGCCGCCAGCTGCGGTTGCTCCGTGGGCGCCGGGCTGGGGTGACCGGCGCGGCTGTGGGCGGTGGTTGCGCTTGTGGGCTGGGGGCGAGGGTGACCGGCTCCGGGCGGTCAGGCTTGATCCCTGCTCTTCGCTCGGGGGCTGGCGGCGACCGTGCCCGGCTCCGGGCGGTCACGCTTGATCCCTGCCGGTCACGGTCGCCCCCAGCCCTGTCGTGGGCCTTCGCCGCCCGTGCGTTGCCTGGTACGACCTGCTGCCGGGTCGTCGGGCGCTTCTGCGCCAGCAGTGAGTGTTTCGGGATCTTGGATGGTTTCCAGTCAGCGCTGGACGGGCGACTGTCCAAGGTCCGGAAACGGCTGCTGGCCGGCACCCGTCTTGGGGTGCCGGCCAGCGGCGTTGTGTGCTTGTTCGGTTGTCAGCTGTGGTGCTCAGCTGTTTGGGTCAGCTGATCAGGTGGGTCAGCTGTTCCAGTGCTGGGCGACGAGGTCGGCGGCCTGCTGTTCCCACTGGGCGTAGGCGTCCGGGTAGGCCGACACCTGCACCGTCTGGGCGGCCTTGGTCAGCGGCATGTCCTGCCAACCGTCGATCTGCTTCAGACCCTTCTCGAACGCCAGGGTCGCGTACTCCGGGTCCGTGATCTGCTCCGGCGTACCCCAACCACTGGAGGGGCGCTGCTGGAACAGGCCCAGCGAGTCATGGTCGTTGGCGTCGCCGAGGTGGCCCAGGTTCTCCAGCTTCGACTCCTGCAGGCTCGTGGCGATCGAGATCACCGCGGCCCGTTCCGGCAGGCCGGCCTTCTTGGTGGCGGCGATGATCGCCTTCGCGTTGGCGGTCTGCTCGTCGTTCAGGGTGATCTTCGACTGGGCGCCCTGCACACCATGCGGGATCAGCTTGCCCATGTCCGGCTTGTCGGCCTGCACCGCCGCCACCGGGTTGGCGT
This sequence comes from Micromonospora sp. NPDC006431, assembly GCF_042870725.1. Taxonomy (NCBI): domain Bacteria; kingdom Bacillati; phylum Actinomycetota; class Actinomycetes; order Micromonosporales; family Micromonosporaceae; genus Micromonospora; species Micromonospora sp. NPDC006431. Next base: position 42,770 of record NZ_JBIAHQ010000002.1, on the reverse strand, counting down.
GCACCGGCTCAGCGGCGTGGGCGGCGATCGGGCCGGCGAACACACCACCGGTGAAAGCCAGACCAGCAACACCAAGAATGCTCTTACGCAGGATCGTGTTCATGATCAAAGCTCCATTCGGGGGTTTGGCGCACACACCGATGGGGGTCGGCTACATGTGCGCAAGCACCGTCAGGCGCTCAAAAAGGGGGGAAAGTCTGTGGACCAGCAGCTCGCTCTGCGCGGCGCCGGGACCATATCCAACGACCGGCGGCCCGCCATCATTCCGGGCCCGACCACCCCACCACACGGGGCGGCTTTCCTCGGTCGCGAGTCATCTGCAACGACCGGCGGCCCGCCAACATTCCGGGCCCGACCACCCCGCCTCACGGGGCATCGGTCGCGGGTTCATCTACAACGACCGGCGGCCCATCGTCATTCCGACCCGGGCCCTGGCGGCCTGGCTCGCCGGGTGCCTTCCTCAGCCGTGCACCCGGGTTCAACGACCCCCGGCCGCCCGAGATTCCGCGCCCAGGATGCCGGCCGTCACACCCACAAACCGGACATCACCCACCACGAGACCCGGCTAGTCGGGCCCGAACCATCCTTGATCCACTCCAGGTCGCGGAAACGGCGGCAACCTACACCCGCCGACACCGCCACATCCCCGACACGGCGTCGGGGACAGCCGCCTGTCGCCGCCGAACGTCGTGTTGCCCAGACGTTCTGAGACATCGGCCCTCGACGCGGCGAGGCCACACTTTCCCCGAAAACGGCCACTCCGAGCGCCCAAAGGCCACACTTTCGGTGAAACTGCACGCTCGGGGGCGCCCGGAGCCGGGCACGGGTGGGCCACACCCTAAGCGCAACCAGAAACGAACCGGGCACGCCGGGTCAGGCGGCGAGCAGGTCGTCGGCCGCGGCGGAGAGCAGCTCCCAGGCCTCGTCGACGTGCTCCTGCCCGGTGAGCGGCGAGCCGACCGCCAGGCGCAGCGCGTACCGTCCCTCGATCCGGGTGTGCGTGAGGTGCACCCGCCCGGTGCCGTTCACCCGGCGCAGCAGCTCCGCGCTCGCCTCGTCGCCGGCCCGCAGCCGGAAGCAGACCAGCGAGAACGGGTGCGGCGCGGCCAGTTCGAACCGGTCGTCGGCCGCCACCCGCGCGGCGAGCCGGTCGGCGAGCGCCACCCCCGAGCGGATGTGCGCCCGCAGCCCCTCGACGCCGTACCAGCGCAGCACGAACCAGAGCTTGAGCGCGCGGAACCGGCGGCCCAGCGGGACCTGCCAGTCCCGGTAGTCGATCACCGCGCCGGACTCGGTCGCCGCGTTGCGCAGGAACTCTGGCATCACCGTCAGCGCCTCGATCAGCTCGCCCCGGTCGGCCACCCAGAACGCGTCGCAGTCGAAGCCGGTGAGCAGCCACTTGTGCGGGTCGAAGCAGTACGAATCGGCGTACTCGACCCCGGCGTGCGACCAGCGCAGCTCCGGGCAGACCGCGGCCGCCCCCGCGTACGCGGCGTCGACGTGCAGCCAGACGCCGTACTCGGCGCAGATCGCGCCGATCTCCGGCAGCGGGTCGACCGCGGTGGTGGACGTGGTGCCGATGGTGGCGACCACGATCGCCGGCACCACCCCGGCGGACAGGTCCGCCTCGATCGCCGCCCGCAGCGCCGCCGGGCGCAACGCCTGCGTCGCCGGATCCACCTCGATCGCCCGTACCCCGTCGGCGCCCAGCCCGGCGATCCGGGCCGCCTTCTCGATCGACGAGTGCCCCTGCGTGGAGGTGTACGCGCGGTAGCGCCGGTCGACGCCGTCGGTCCGCCAGCGGCCCTTGCTGGCCCGGTGCAGCGCGCCCAGCGTGGCGACCAGCGTCGCCGACGAGGCGGAGTCCTGGATCACCCCGCCGCCGCGGCCGGTCGAGCGGAACCGCTCCGGCAGGTCGAGCAGGCCGGCGAGCCAGTCCAGCAGCACCGTCTCCAGCTCCGTGCAGGCCGGGCCGGTGGCCCAGAGCATCCCCTGCACGCCGAGCCCGGAGCTGACCAGGTCGCCGAGCACGCTCGGGCCGGAGGTGTTGGCCGGGAAGTAGCCGAAGAAGCCCGGATGCTGCCAGTGGGTCAGCCGGGGCGTGACGATCCGGTCCAGGTCGGCCAGGACGGCCTCGACCGGCTCGCCCCGCTCGGTCGGCCCGGCGGGCAGCGCGGCGGCCACCGCGCCCGGCGGGTCCTGCGACGTCACCGGCCGCTGTCCGAGCGTCGTCCAGTAGTCGGCGATCCAGTCCACCACGGCGTGCCCGGCGCGGCGGAACTCCTCCGGGTCCATGTGCTCAGCCATGGGGTGGAGTCGATCAGGTGGGCCGCTGTGGGGGCAAGCGTCGGGCGGCGGGCGGGACCGGCCGGACGAAAAAGCACCGGGCCGCCAGCCGCGGAACCCGCAGCGCTGGCGACCCGGTGCACCACACCACGGCACCCCCGACCCGTCCCGACCGGGAGTGCCGTACCACCACCGGTCATCAACCTACGGGTGCCGCGCGACGGAGGGGTGACACGGCTATGAAGAGCATGTTTCAGGCACCCCGGCGAAGTCCGCCGGCCACCTTCTCGGCGATCAACTCGAACGAACGGACCCGGTCCGCCACGTCGTACACCATCGTGGTCAGCATCAGCTCGTCCGCGCCGGTGCGCGCCAGCAGCGCGCCGAGCTGCCGGGCCACCGTCTCCGGCGAACCGGTCGCCTGGCCCTCCCGGCGCTGGACCACGAACTCCCGCTCCAACTCGGTGTACGGGTAGGCCGCCGCCTCCTCGGGCGTCGCCAGCGGCTCCGGCCGGCCCGAGCGCAGCTTCAGAAAGGACAGCCCGGCCGGCCCGGCCAGCCACTCCGCCCGCTCGTCGGTCTCCGCGCAGACCGCGTTCACGGCGACCATCGCGTACGGCTGCTCCAGCCACTGCGACGGCCGGAAACTCTGCCGGTAGAGCTGCAGCGCGGGCAGCGTGTTCTGCGCGCTGAAGTGGTGCGCGAACGAGAACGGCAGCCCGAGCAGCCCGGCGAGCTGGGCACTGAAGCCGCTCGACCCGAGCAGCCAGACCGCCGGCGACTGGCCCCGGCCCGGGGTCGCGGTGATCGGCCCCGGCTCCGCGCCGCTGAAATAGTTCATCAGGTCGGCCAGCTCCCGCGGGAAGTGCTCGGCCGACAGCCCCTCCATGCTCCGGCGCAGCGCCAACGCGGTCACCTGGTCGGTGCCGGGCGCCCGGCCGATGCCCAGGTCGATCCGGCCCGGGTGCAGCGCCTCCAGGGTGCCGAACTGCTCCGCCACCACCAGCGGCGCGTGGTTGGGCAGCATCACCCCGCCGGAGCCGAGCCGGATCGCCGAGGTGTGGGCCGCCAGGTGGGCGAGCAGCACCGCCGGAGCCGAACTGGCGATCGCGGGCATGTTGTGGTGCTCGGCCACCCAGAACCGGCGGTAGCCCAGCTCCTCGGTGCGCCGGGCCAACTCGGTCGTGTGTCGCAGGGCCTCACCGGCGCTGCCGCCGGCCGCGACCGGAGCAAGATCAAGAACAGACAAGGGTACGTCGATCACGCCTTTGAGCAACCCGCCGGACGCCGGACTTGTTCCGGACGGTGCCCTAACCCATACCGCGCGCCTGCTCGAAGATCAGGCTGGTCTGGGTGTGCTGCACCGCCGGATCCACCGCCAGATGGTCCAGCACGAAGTCCCGCAGCGCATCCCCGGACGCCGCCCGCACGTGCAGCACGTAGTCCTCCGCACCGGCCACGTGGAACACCGACACCACCCCCGGCAACCGCACCGACCGGGCCCGGAACGCGTCCACCGCCGCCCGCTCGTGCGCGGCCAACCGCACCGACACCAGCGCCTGCAACGGCAACCCCACCGCCGCCGGGTCCACCTCCGCGTGGAACCCGCGGATCGCCCCGCACTCGCGCAGCGCCCGGGTACGCGTCAGACACGTCGACGGGGCCACCCCGACCCGCTCGGCGAGGGCGTTGTTCGGCAGCCGGCCGTCGACGGCCAGCTCGGTCAGGATCGCGCGGTCGATGTCGTCCAGCGCCGCGAACGGCCGTACATCATTCGGTGCCACGGGCATGCGAGCATCATCCATCGAATCTGGGGATGGCGAAAGTGCAATCCGCAGAATCTTGTTCGCCTCTATTGCCCTGTGCTGGTCTGATGTTCGACGCTTCGGGCCATGACCGCCGTGGACACCAGAGCCGTGCACGCCGGGCGCGACGACCTCGCCGGTCTCGGCGTCCACGTACCGCCCATCGACCTCTCCACCACCAACCCGCTGCCGTCGGTCGCCGGCGGCGGCGACGCCTACGAGACCCTCGCCACCGGCGGCACCCTCCCGCCCGACGGCAGCGCCGTCTACCAGCGGCTCTGGAACCCCACCGTGGCCCGCTTCGAGACCGCCCTCGCCGAACTCGAAGGCACCGCCGAAGCCGTCGCCTTCGCCAGCGGCATGGCCGCCCTCACCGCCACCCTGCTCGCCGCCACCCGCGACGGACGCCGCCACGTCGTCGCCATCCGCCCCCTCTACGGCGGCACCGACCACGTGCTCGCCACCGGCCTGCTCGGCACCGAGGTCACCTGGGCCCGACCCGACCAGGTCGCCGCCGCGATCCGCCCCGACACCGCCCTGGTCGTCGTCGAGACCCCGGCCAACCCCACCCTCGACCTCGTCGACATCGCCGCCCTCGCCACCGCCGCCGGCCACGTCCCACTGCTCGTCGACAACACCGTCGCCACCCCCGTACTCCAGCAGCCCGCCCGGCACGGCGCCGCACTCGTGCTGCACAGCGCCACCAAGAGCATCGGCGGCCACGGTGACGTCCTCGCCGGCGTCGTCGCCTGCGACCCCGGCTGGGCCGCCCGGCTACGCCAGGTCCGCGCCGTCACCGGCGCGATCCTGCACCCGCTCGGCGCGTACCTGCTGCACCGCGGCCTGCAGACCCTGCCGCTGCGGGTCCGCGCCCAGCAGGCCGGCGCCGAGAAACTCGCCGGCTGGCTCGCCGGCCATTCCGCCGTCACGCGCGTGCACCACCCCGCGCACCACGACCCGGCCGGGCTGGTCGGCCGCCAGATGTCCGGCCCCGGCAGCCTGCTCGCCTTCGAGGTACGCGGCGGCGCCCCCGCCGCGGCCGCCGTCGCGGGTGCCTGCCGGCTGATCACCCACGCCGTGTCGCTCGGCGGCGTCGACACCCTTATCCAGCACCCCGCCTCGCTCACCCACCGGCCGGTCGAGGGCGACGCCAAGCCGTGCGGGGGCCTGTTGCGGCTCTCCGTCGGCCTGGAGGACCCGGAGGATCTGCGGGCGGACCTGGAACAGGCGCTCGCGGCGAGCTGACACCTGGCCCTCTCCGTGCCCGTGGTGTTGCCCGGTCTCAGGACTTCGGGCCGACGTGACCATCCAGGGCGGCGACCGCGTCCCGCCGGGCGACCGACAGCGACCACGGCAGGTTCATCCGCCAGGCGATGCCCAGCAGGTCCAGCGCCCACTGGCAGAGGCCCATGATGTCGGGGGACCGGTTGGAGAACATGTAGCGCGGATAAACGTATTCCTTGCCGCGGACGGTGACCCGGTTGGCGAACCGGCACCCGTCGGAGTGGAACAGGCCGCGTAGAAAGTCGCCCGGTTGCGCCGCCACGATCTCCCGCTGCCAATCGGCCAGGACGATCGGCCGCTCATGCTTCTTGCCGGGCCCGTGCTGCGGGAACAGGCACGGCCAGTGGTTGCCGTAGCTCTGCACGTTGACGCAGCCCTGCTTCTGCACGCGCTGCACCGAGGCCGCGAGGACGCTCTTCATAGCTTGCTCGCAGGCTTCGATCAGGCCGGGCCAGGCATCGGCGCAACTGATGCGCAGCACCGGAACCCGCGCGGCGGTGACGAGGTGTCCGTCGCCGAGGTAGAGGCCGAGGAGATAGGCATACTGACCGGGATCTGTCGGATTGTCTACATCAGAGCGGCAGCGGAAGCAGCGTAGTGCGCTGCTCTGTTGCTTCGGCTCCGGTCGATCCTTGCACCAGTGGCGGACGGTGGGATAGGAGAGCCCGACGGCCCGGGCGGCCTCCGCGACGGTCGCGCCAGCCAGGTACAGGCGCCGCGCTCGGGCGCGCATTTCGGGTGGGTGCATATAGGCATCTTCGAACACCCGTGCGACAGTTTGTGCCCCCGGTGGGACTCGAACCCACACTGTCGGAGGTTTGAGCTCCGTCTCTCTTCCGGTTGGAGTACAGGGGCTTCCGTGATCCGGCCTTGACAGACTACCCACTAGGCTAGGGGCGGCGACACCCGGCACGGCGGGTGTCGGGCTCGAACTGGTGGGAGAGGCTCGTGGCCGAGACGCAGACGGATGGGGAGCGCAGGCGCGTACTGATCGCCGAGGACGAGGCGCTCATCCGGCTGGACCTGGCCGAGATGCTGGTCGAAGAGGGCTACGAGGTGGTCGGCGAGGCCGGTGACGGCGAGACTGCCGTGAAGCTCGCCGAGGAGCTGAAGCCGGATCTGGTCATCCTCGACATCAAGATGCCGATCATGGACGGGCTGGCCGCCGCCGAGCGGATCGCCGGCGCCCGGATCGCCCCGGTGATCATCCTCACCGCGTTCAGCCAGCGGGACCTGGTGGAGCGGGCCCGGGCCGCCGGCGCGATGGCGTACCTGGTCAAGCCGTTCCAGAAGAGCGATCTGGTGCCGGCGGTGGAGATCGCCCTGTCCCGCTACTCGGAGATCGCCGCGCTCGAGGCGGAGGTGGCCGGCCTCACCGACCGGCTGGAGATCCGCAAGACCGTGGAACGCGCCAAGGGCGCGCTGATGACCACGTATGGGATGACCGAGCCGCAGGCGTTCAAGTGGATCCAGCGGACGGCGATGGACCACCGGATGACCATGAAGGAGGTCGCCGAGCGGATCCTCGCCGAGACTGCCGGCGGCGAGGTGGCCCAGCCGGCCTCCTGACGGTGCCGGTCGGCCGGTGCGCTGGAGCGGCGGGGATCGATAGACTCCGGTCCGTGGCGGCGCGGCGGCTGGTGGCGATGCTCGGTGTCGTCGTCGTGCTGCTCGCCGGTTGCGTACGGGCGAAGGCGCACGTCGAGCCCGGGCCGCTCCGCCCGCGGTGGCAGCCGCTGGCGCTGCCGGTGCCGCCGGGAACGCCCGGCCGGTTGGTGCTGCGCGAAGTGGTGTCCTGCGCCGGGCGCTGGTTCGTGGTGGGTGGGGTGGTCGACCCGGCGGGGGAGACCCGCCCGGCGGCGTGGGCCAGTGCCGACGGTCTCTCCTGGTCGTCCGTGCCGATCGCGTCGTCGAGTTTTTACGGGGCGCGGCACGTGCTCTACGCGGCGGCCTGCCGGCAGGGCCGGCTGGGGGCGTTGGGTGCGCGGAACGGGGGCGTGCACGGCAATCCACGTACGGGCACCTGGGTCCAGGACCCGGACGGCACGCTGCGGGAGGCGGTGGCCCCGTTCGAGTTGTACGGGGGGCCCCGGGCGGTGAGCGTTTCCCGGCTGGTCGCGGGGCCGGGCGGGTGGCTGGTGGTCGGGTCCCGGGCCGACGGGGCGGCGGTGTGGACGTCACCGGACGGGGCGCGGTTCACGCTGCATGAGGGTGTGCCGGAGTTGGCCGGCGACGCTCGGGGCCGGACGGTCGGGTTGGACGCGGTGGCCGTACCGCCGGGGTGGCTGGTGGTGGGGGCGGTGCTGCCGCCGCACGGGACGGCGGCGCTGCCGCTCGCCTGGACGTCGGTGGACGGGCGGGCCTGGCGGCGGATGGAGTTGCCGGCGTCGGATGGGCGGAGCCAGGCGCAGCGGGTTGCTCTGGTGGGCGGCGCGGTGGTGGCGGTCGGTCCGGTGCGGGACGGGTTCGGGGTGTGGCGGGCGGCTGGCGCCGGCGGCGGTGCGGGGCGGGCCGGTGCCGCGGGCTGGCGGCGGGTCGGTGGTTTCGGTGCGGCGGGTCCGGGGGTGTCGTCGGTGCGCGGGCTGGTGTCGGCTGCCGGCGGCGGGTTGCTTGCGGTGACCGGCGACGGGAATCGTCACGGTCTGTGGTTCTCGGTCGATTCGGGCGGTTCATGGCGGCCGATGGTGCTGCCGGTCGCGGTGCCTGACGGTGGGGATACCGCGGTGGCGGCGGCGTTCGACGAGGATCGACTGATGTTGGTCGCCGATGATGGTGGGGAGTCTCGTGCCTGGTGGGCGGCGGTGCCGATCGTCGGTCGGTAGCGGGTGGAGCGGCGTTGGCTGCTTACCGATGAAACAAAGGTGAAAGCCTCTCGCGACCGACGGTTCTTACAGCGATCGCTTCCAATCCGCCACGGCGTGTAACGGTTCGGTCAACCCGCTCTCCTGGGACTTACGCCACAGCTCCCACGTGGGATAACGTCCCGGCCCAGACCGGCGACGACGGTCTGGTTCGTTCGCCCCCCGCAAGGGCCAATTGGCAGCGGGTGGTTGGGGCCATGCGACGGAGGAGGGTTCGGGCCTTGAGGCAGAAGCTCGCGCGCGTGATCGGTGGAGCTGCCATGCTGGCGCTCGTCGCCGGCGGCACCGCCTGCAGCAGCAGCGGTGGTGACAGCGCGTCCGGTGGTGACAAGTGTGGCAACAAGATCGCGTTCTTCGGTGCGCTGACGGGTAGCTCGGCGGCGCTCGGCATCAACGAGAACAACGGCGTCAAGCTGGCCGTCGACAAGTACAACAAGGAGAACGCCGACTGCAAGGTCGAGCTGGTTCCGCTCGACTCGCAGGGCAGCCCGGACCAGGCCCCGAGCCTGGCGCAGAAGGCCATCGACGACCCGAAGATCCTCGGCATCGTCGGCCCGGCCTACTCCGGTGAGTCGGAGGCCGCCGACCCGCTGTTCTCCGAGGCCGGCCTGGTGCACATCACCGCGTCCGCGACCCGGCCCAGCCTGAGCCAGCAGGGCTGGAAGACCTTCTTCCGGGCGGTCGGTAACGACTTCAGCCAGGGCCCCGCGGCCGGTAGCTACATCCAGAACGTGATGAAGGCCGACCGGGTCTACGTCATCGACGACCAGTCGGCGTACGGCGCGGGCCTGGCCGACGAGGTCAAGAAGGTGCTCGGCGCGGCCGTGGTCGGCTCGGACAAGGTCCAGGGCGACGGCAAGCAGACCGACTTCTCCGGCGTGGTCACCAAGGTGAAGGCCGGGAACGTCAAGGCGGTCTTCTACGGCGGCTACTACCAGGAGGCCGGCCTGATCCGCAAGCAGCTCACCGCTGCCGGGGTCACCGCTCCGCTGGTCGCCGGCGACGGCGTCAACGACCCGGCCTACATCGCCTCCGCGGGCGCGGCGGCGGCCGAGGGCACCATCCTCACCTGCCCGTGCCAGCCGGCCAGCGAGGCGCGCGGCACCTTCGCCCAGGAGTACAAGGCGCTCAACGGCACCGACCCGGGCACCTACAGCGACACCGCCTACGACGCGGCGAACATCCTGCTCGCCGGCATCAAGGCGGGCAAGACCAGCCGCACCGACCTGCTGGACTTCGTGAAGAACTACTCCGGCGAGGGCGTGGCGGCCAACTACAAGTTCGTCGAGGGTGGCGAGCTGGACCCGGCGCAGGTGAAGGTCTGGGCCTTCAAGGTTCAGGGTGGCCAGGTCGTCCCGGACCAGGAGATCAAGAAGTCCTGACGACGGTCGCTGCTACAGCGGTTGAGTCGTGATCGCGGGTGCGGCCGGGAGCTCGCTCCCGGCCGCACCCGGTTTTTTTCGCCACACCTGATGGAGCGTCCCTCCCTTGAACTTCGACGGACTGTTCTCCAACTTCGGGGAACTCACCACGACCGGCCTGACACAGGGCTCCATCTACGCCCTGGTCGCGCTCGGCTACACGCTGGTCTACGGCGTGCTGAGACTCATCAACTTCGCCCACTCCGAGGTCTTCATCGCCGGCGCGTTCGCGGCACTGTGGACCTGGAACGGCTTCGGCCTCGACCAGAACTCGCAAGTCAGCGGGCTCGGATCGATCATGTTCTATCTGCTCGTGGCGGTGATCGCCGCGGCCATCGCCTCGGCGGGTACGGCGACCGTGATCGAGCGGGTGGCGTACCGCCCGTTGCGTAAGCGGAACGCCCCGCCGCTGGCCTTCCTCATCACGGCCATCGGCGCCTCGATCGCGATCTCGGAGGCGTTCGGCGTCTACACCCGCCGGCTTCCGCAGGGCGCGCCCGGGCTGGTCAACACCAAGCCGTTGTTCGAGATCGCCGGCGTGCCGATCGACGCGGTGCAGCTGCTCACCGTCGGCGCCGCGCTGGTGATGATGGTCGCGCTGGACCTGTTCATCAACCGCAGCCGGCTCGGCCGCGGCGTCCGGGCGGTGGCCCAGGACGCCAACACCGCCGCGCTGATGGGCGTGAACAAGGACCGCATCATCATGCTGGTCTTCATCGCCGGCGGATCGATGGCCGGCGTGGCCGGCCTGCTCTACGACGTGAAGATCGGCACGCTGACCTACAGCGTCGGCTTCCTGCTGGGCCTCAAGGCGTTCACCGCCGCGGTGCTCGGTGGCATCGGCAACCTGCGCGGCGCGCTGGTCGGCGGCCTGCTGCTGGGCGTGGTGGAGAACTACGCCTCGGGTCTGTTCGGCTCCCAGTGGAAGGACTTCGCGGCGTTCGCCGTGCTGGTGGTGCTGCTGATGTTCCGGCCGACCGGTCTGCTGGGCGAATCGCTGGGGAGGGCACGGGCATGACGACGACCGTTAATCCGCCGAACCCGGAGCAACGGGATGCGGCAATGGACCGGCTGCGCCACGGCCGCGAGGCGATCGCGCAGCGGTGGCGCGACGCGCCGCGGTGGGTGCGCTGGGCGGTGCTGGCGGCGGTCATCGTGTTCTTCTACGCGCTGCCGAACAAGGAGTTCTACCAGTACCTCGGGCCGATCCCGACCCCGGGCGCGAACTTCACCCAGGTGATGTTCACCGTCTCGATCTACGTGCTGATGGCTGTCGGGCTCAACATCGTGGTCGGCTTCGCCGGCCTGCTGGACCTCGGCTACTTCGGCTTCTTCGCCGTCGGCGCGTACACCGTGGCGGTGCTGACCTCGCCGAGCAGCAACATCAAGGCGCTCTGGCCGTGGCTGCTGGTGGTGCCGGTGGCGATCGCGCTGACCATGGTCTCGGGTGTCATGCTGGGCACGCCGACGCTGCGGCTGCGTGGCGACTACCTGGCGCTGGTGACGCTCGGCTTCGCCGAGATGATCCGGATCGCGGCGGTCAGCTCCGACTTCCTCAAGGGGCAGCGGGGCTTCAACCAGATCCCGCACCCGCCGGGCAAGTACGCCGACGGCAAGCCGATCTTCGGCGTGCTCGACGCCAGGCCGTACTACTGGCTGGTGCTCACGCTGATCATCGTGGTGGTGATCGGGGTGCGTAACCTCACCCACAGCCGGGTGGGCCGGGCGTGGATCTCCATCCGGGAGGACGAGGACGCCGCCCAGCTGATGGGCGTGCCGACGTTCAAGTTCAAGCTCTGGGCGTTCGCGTCGGGTGCGGCGATCGCCGGCCTGGCCGGGGCGCTCTTCGCGGGCAAGCAGAACTTCGTCAACTCGCAGAACTTCGAGCTGCTGAACTCGATCATCATCCTGGCCGCGGTCATCTTCGGCGGGTCCGGCAACATCGTCGGCGCCATCGTCGGCGGTGGCCTGGTGGCGTACATGATCGAGCGGTTTCGCGGCATCGAGCTGTTCGGCCTGGAGCTCTACGAGTACCGGTTCCTCTTCTTCGGCCTGGTGCTCGTGGTGATGATGATCTTCCGGCCGCAGGGCCTCATCCCGAACCGACGACGGGCGGCGGAGTTCAAGGACCGCCGCAAGGAGGTGATCGTCGGTGAGTGACGTCGAGCAGACGCCGGCCGTTCCGGCGCAGGCCGCCGCACCCGCGGTGGAGGCGGTGCCCGCGCGGGAGCCGCTGCTGGAGGTCGACAACGTCACGCTGCGCTTCGGTGGTGTGGTCGCGCTGAACCAGGTGGACTTCACCCTCTACAAGGGTGAGATTCTCGGTCTGATCGGCCCGAACGGCGCCGGCAAGACCACCTGCTTCAACGCGATGACCGGCATCTACCAGCCCACCGAGGGGCAGATCCGGTTCCGCGGCGAGAAGATCAGCGGTAAGAAGCGCCACCAGATCACCAAGATGGGTATGGCGCGGACGTTCCAGAACATCCGCCTCTTCCCCGAGATGACCGCGCTGGAGAACGTCCAGGTCGGTGCCGACGCGCACCACAAGACCAGCGTTATCTCCGCGCTGCTCCGGCTGCCGCGGCACTGGCGGGAGGAGCGGGAGGGCCGCGAGAAGGCCGAGCGCCTGCTGGAGTTCGTCGGTATCCGCAAGCGGATGCACGAGTTCGCCCGCAACCTCTCCTACGGCGAGCAGCGGCGGCTGGAGATCGCCCGCGCGCTGGCCACCGACCCGGTGCTGCTCTGCCTGGACGAGCCGGCCGCCGGCTTCAACCCGGCGGAGAAGGAGGAACTGCTCCAGCTCATCCGGCAGATCCGGGACACCGGCGTGACCGTGCTGCTCATCGAGCACGACATGCGCCTGGTCATGGGGGTCACCGACCGGATCGTGGTGCTGGAGTTCGGAAAGAAGATCGCCGAGGGCCTGCCCGCCGAGGTGCGGGACGACGCGAAGGTGATCGCGGCGTACCTGGGGGTGCCGGACGATGCTGCTTGAGATCGACGATGTGAGCCTGCTGTACGGGCGGATCCAGGCGCTGCACGGCATCAGCCTCACCGTGGACGAGGGTGAGATCGTCGCCCTGATCGGCGCCAACGGCGCCGGCAAGTCGACCACGATGCGGGCCATCTCCGGGATCCGGCCGGTGGCCTCCGGGCGGATCCGGTTCAACGGCGAGGACATCACCAAGCTCCGGGCGGACCTGCGGGTGCGGCGCGGGCTGTGCCAGGCCCCGGAGGGGCGCGGCATCTTCCCGGGCATGACGGTGCTGGAGAACCTGGACATGGGGGCGTACACCCGGCGGGACCGGGCGGGCATCGCGCAGGACCTCAACCGCGTGATGGAGCTCTTCCCCCGGCTGGCGGAGCGGCGCAAGCAGGCCGGGGGTACCCTTTCCGGCGGCGAGCAGCAGATGCTGGCCGTCGGGCGGGCGCTGATGAGCCGACCGAAGCTGCTGCTGCTCGACGAGCCCTCGATGGGTCTCGCGCCGATGTTGATCCAGCAGATCTTCAACATCATCACCGAGATCAACGAGCAGGGCACGACGATCCTGCTGGTGGAGCAGAACGCGCAGCAGGCGCTGGCCCGGGCGCACCGCGCGTACGTGTTGGAGACCGGACGGATCGTCAAGAGCGGCACCGGCGCCGAACTGCTGCACGACCCGTCGGTCAAAGAGGCCTACCTCGGCGTGGCCTGACCGGCCGTCACCCCTATCGCAAGGAGCAGGACATGTTCAACATCAGTGGTGGCCGGCGTGCGGTCGTCGGGGTCACCGGCGCCGCGCTGCTGGCCCTGTCGGTCGCCGGGTGCGGCGAGAAGGAAGCCACCGACCAGCCCGGTGGCGGCCCGTCCGTGACCGCCGCGGCGGACTCGGCGCTGGCCGCGAAGGTGCCGGACGCGATCAAGGCGGACGGCAAGATCGTGGTCGGCAGTGACACGTCCTACGCCCCGGCCGAGTTCCTCGACACCGACGGCAAGACGGCCATCGGGTTCGACGTCGAGCTGTTCACCGCGGTCGCCGCGAAGCTGGGGCTGAAGGCGGAGTTCGTTTCCGCTGACTTCGGCGCCATCATCACCGGCGTGTCCTCGGGCAAGTACGAGGTCGGCGTCTCGTCGTTCACCATCAACGACGAGCGCAAGGCCCAGGCCAACATGGTCAGCTACTACCAGGTCGGCACCCAGTGGGTGACCAAGAAGGGCAACCCGGCTGGCGTCTCGATCGACAACGCCTGTGGCAAGAAGATCGCCGTGCAGAAGGACACCGTCCAGGTCGAGGACATCGAGAAGCGGTCGAAGGCGTGCACCGACGCCGGCAAGCCGGCGATCACCGTCGAGCAGTTCCCGGGCCAGGACGCGGCGACCGCCGCCGTGGCTTCTGGCAAGGACGACGCGATGCTCGCCGACTACCCGGTCGGGGTGTATGCGGTGACCCAGTCCGAGGGCGCGCTGGACCTGCTCGACAAAATGTACGAGGCGGCACCGTACGGCTACGTGGTGGCCAAGGACCAGGTCGCGTTCGCCGAGGCCGTCCGGGACGCGACGAAGGCGCTGATCGCGGACGGGACGTACAAGAGCATCCTGGACAAGTGGAAGGTCGGGGACGGCGCGATCACGGACCCCGCGATCAACCCGTAACGCGATGACAACCGAGGAAACGACGACCGTACGGGCACGGCCTGAGCCGATCAAGGCCGTGCCCGTACGGCACCCCGGCCGCTGGGCCGCCATCGCAGTGCTGGCGGTCCTGGCGGCGATGTTCGTGCATCTGCTGGTCACGAACGACAAGTTCAAGTGGTCGTTCATGGTCGACAACATGTTCCGGCCACCGATCATCGAGGGGCTGCTGCGCGGCACGGTGGTGATGACCATCTGTGCGATGGTGCTCGGGGTGTCCCTGGGCATCGTGGTGGCGATCATGCGGCTCTCGACCAACCCGATCCTGCGGGTGGTCGCCTGGCTCTACACCTGGGTCTTCCGGGCGGTGCCCCGGCTGGTGCTGCTGGCCGTCTTCGGCAACCTCGGCATCCTGTGGAGCCGGATCGAGTTCGGCGTGCCCTTCGACACCCAGATCGGCCAACTCTTCGGGATCGACAACCTGCAGCTGCGGGTCTTCGGGTTCACCTCCCGGGACGTGCTGACCGGCTTCGTGGCCGGCCTGCTCGGGCTGGCGCTCTCCGAGGCGGGCTACATGGCGGAGATCGTGCGGGCAGGTATCCAGTCGGTGGACGAGGGGCAGAGTGAGGCGGCCTCGGCGCTGGGTATGAGCCGGGGTCAGATCCTGCGCCGGATCGTGCTGCCGCAGGCGATGCGCGTGATCATCCCGCCGACCGGCAACGAGACCATCGCGATGCTGAAGGACACGTCGCTGCTGCTGGCCGTGCCATACAGCGTCGAGCTGTTCTTCCAGCTCGACGCGGTGGGGAAGCGGACTTTCCAGATCTTCCCGATGTACGTCGCGGCCGTTCTCTGGTACCTCTTCCTGACCAGCATCCTGCTGATCGGGCAGTACTTCCTGGAACGGCACTTCGGCAAGGGGTATGGAACGAGCGGGCGGGCCCGGATGCGTCTCCGCGGGATGACGGCGGAGGCCGGAGGCAACGCGGGGGTGGTGGATCCGTCATGAGCGAGCTGATCGTTCCCGCCCAGGCCGGGGCGCCTACAGCGGAGTCGGGCCCGATGGTCCGGGCCGAGCAGGTGCACAAGTCGTTCGGGCCCCTCGAAGTGCTCAAGGGCATCGACCTGGAGGTCCGCGCCGGGGAGGTGTGCTGCCTGCTCGGGCCCTCCGGCTCCGGCAAGTCGACCTTCCTGCGCTGCATCAACCACCTGGAGAAGATCAACGCCGGCCGGATCTGGGTGGACGGCGACCTGATCGGCTACCGGGAGCGCGGCGGGAAGCTGCACGAGCTGCGCGACAAGGAGGTGGCCGCGCAGCGCCGGGCGATCGGCATGGTGTTCCAGCGGTTCAACCTGTTCCCGCACATGACCGTGATGCAGAACGTCGTCGAGGCGCCGGTGCTGCTGCGCCGGGCCAAGAAGGCGGAGGCCCGGGACCGGGCGGCGCAGCTGCTGGACCGGGTCGGGCTGGGGGACAAGCTCGGGGCGTACCCGGGTCAGCTCTCCGGCGGGCAGCAGCAGCGGGTGGCGATCGCCCGGGCCCTGGCCATGCAGCCGAAGCTGATGCTCTTCGACGAGCCGACCAGCGCGCTGGACCCGGAGCTGGTCGGCGAGGTCCTGGACGTGATGAAGAACCTGGCCCGCGACGGCATGACGATGATCGTGGTGACCCACGAGATCGGCTTCGCCCGGGAGGTCGGCGACTCGCTGGTCTTCATGGACGGCGGCGTGGTGGTCGAGCAGGGCAACCCGCGCGAGGTGATCGCCGCCCCGAAGCACGAACGGACGAAGGCGTTCCTGGCCAAGGTCCTCTGATCGTCGGGTCCGGTGCGGCACGCGCCGCACCGGACCCCGACAGACCGGGCATCGCCGCCGATGTCCGGCGGATCGCGGCCGTTCGGGCCGCGCCGCGGGTCGGGCTTGTCGGCGGTACGGACTAGAGTCGCTGCCGTGACAGCTACGACGCCGCGCCTGCTCCTCGTCGACGGACACTCCCTGGCATACCGGGCCTTCTTCGCCCTGCCGGTGGAGAACTTCTCCACCACCACGGGGCAGCCGACCAACGCCGTCTACGGCTTCACCTCGATGCTGATCAACGTGCTCCGCGACGAGCAGCCCACCCACATCGTGGTCGCCTTCGACGTCTCCCGCCGTTCCTTCCGCACGGAGAAATACGCCGAGTACAAGGCCGGCCGCAGCGAGACCCCGACCGACTTCAAGGGCCAGGTCAGCCTGGTCAAGGAGGTGCTGGCCGCGCTGCGCATCCCGGTGGTGGAGAAGGAGGGGTACGAGGCGGACGACGTCATCGCCACCCTCGCCTGCCAGGCCCGCGACCAGGGCATGGAGGTGCTGATCACCACGGGCGACCGGGACGCGTTCCAGCTGGTCGGCGACCAGATCACCGTGCTCTACCCGCGCAAGGGCGTCTCCGACCTGGCCCGGATGGACCCGGCCGCGGTCGAGGCGAAGTACGGCGTCGGCCCGGACCGCTACCGCGACCTGGCCGCCCTGGTCGGCGAGAGCAGCGACAACCTGCCCGGCATCCCGGGCGTCGGCCCGAAGACCGCCGCCAAGTGGATCAACACCTACGGTGGGGTCGACGGCGTGGTGGCCCGGGCAGACGAGATCAAGGGCAAGGCCGGCGACAGCCTGCGCGAGCGGCTCGCCGACGTGATCCGCAACTACGAGATCAACTGCCTGGTCGCCGACCTGGAGCTGCCGGTGCGCCCGGAGGACGCCCGCTGGCAGGGCTGGGACCGGGAGGCCGTGCACCAGGTCTTCGACACCCTCCAGTTCCGCATCCTGCGCGACCGGCTGTACCAGTACCTGGAGGCCGTCGAGCCGGAGGCCGAGGCGGGCTTCGAGCTGGCCGGGCAGCTGCTCACCGAGCCGGGCGCCCTCGCCGGCTGGCTGGAGACGCACGCCCCGGCCGGCACCCCGGTGGGCCTGGCGGTCAAGCTCGACACCGGCCCGAACCGGCGGCACACCGCCTCGGTGACCGGGATGGCCCTGGCCACCAACGGCGGCGCCGCCGCCTGGTTCGACCCGGCCACGCTCGACCCGGCCGACGAGACGGCGCTCGCGGGCTGGCTGGCCGACGCCGCCCGCCCCAAGGTGCTGCACGACAGCAAGCCGGCCGTGCTCGCCTTCGCCGCGCACGGCTGGGATCTGCAGGGCATCTCCCGCGACACCCAGATCGCCGCCTACCTGGCCCGCCCCGACCAGCGCTCCTACGACCTGACCGACCTGGCGCTGCGCTACCTGCACCGGGAGCTGCGGGTCGACGCGCCGGAGACCGGCCAGCTCACCCTGGAAGGGCTGGGCAACGACGGCGAGGCCGAGCAGAACCTCATGCTCCAGGCCCGGGCCACCCTCGACCTGGCTGACGCGATCGACGCCGAGCTGTCCCGCGACGGCGAGCAGTCGGCCCGGCTGATGGCCGGCGTGGAGCTGCCGCTCATGCGGGTGCTCGCCACCATGGAGCGCACCGGCATCGCCGCCGACACCGAATACCTGTCCGAGCTGGAGGCGCACTTCGCCGCCGAGGTGAAGGCCGCCGCGCAGGGCGCGTACGCGGAGATCGGGCGGGAGTTCAACCTGGGCTCGCCCAAGCAGCTCCAGGAGATCCTCTTCGGCGAGCTGGGCCTGCCCAAGACCAAGAAGATCAAGACCGGCTACACCACCGACGCGGACGCCCTCCAGTGGCTCTACGCCCAGCAGCCGCACCCGGTGCTGGCGCACCTGCTGCGCCACCGGGACGTCGCCAAGCTCAAGTCGACCGTCGACGGGCTGCTCAAGTCCGTCTCCGACGACGGCCGGATCCACACCACGTTCAACCAGACCGTGGCGGCCACCGGCCGGCTCTCCTCGACCGAGCCCAACCTGCAGAACATCCCGATCCGCACCGAGGAGGGGCGGCGGATCCGCCGCGCCTTCGTCGTCGGCCAGGGCTACGAGTGCCTGCTCACCGCCGACTACAGCCAGATCGAGATGCGGATCATGGCGCACCTGTCGTCGGACGACGCGCTGATCGAGGCGTTCAACTCCGGGCACGACTTCCACGCGGCCACCGCCTCCTCGGTCTTCGGCGTCCCGGTGGACCAGGTCACCGCCGACCAGCGGCGCAAGATCAAGGCGATGAACTACGGCCTGGCGTACGGGCTGAGCGCGTTCGGCCTCTCCCAGCAGCTCGGGATCAGCGCCGAGGAGGCGCGCGGGCTGATGGAGAACTACTTCGCCGGCTTCGGCGGGGTCCGCGACTACCTCCAAGAGGTGGTGGCCCGAGCCCGGCAGGACGGCTACACCTCCACCATCCTGGGCCGCCGCCGCTACCTGCCCGACCTGGTCAGCGACAACCGTCAGCGCCGGGAGATGGCCGAGCGGATGGCGCTCAACGCCCCGATCCAGGGCTCGGCGGCCGACATCATCAAGGTCGCCATGCTGCACGTCGACACCGCGCTGCGCGAGGCCGGGCTGCGCTCCCGGATGCTGCTCCAGGTGCACGACGAGCTGGTCTTCGAGGTCGCCTCCGGCGAGCGGGCCACCCTGGAGGCCCTGGTCCGCAAGGAGATGGGCGAGGCGTACCCGCTGTCGGTGCCGCTGGAGGTCTCCGTCGGCGAGGGCCGCGACTGGAACAGCGCCGACCACTGACCGTCGCCCGCCCCCGCCCCGGGACCCAGGGGCGGGGGACGGGGTGGTCCGCGGGTCAGCGACCCGGCCCGCGGCGCGCCTTCGGCGGGGCGCCGTGCCGCTGCAGGGCCTTCCGGGACGGACCGCCCGGCGGGGGCAGCGGGGCCTTGACGGGGTCGTGACCCCAGTTCATCAGGGAGTACCGCCACCGGGTCGCGCGGACGTCGCCGCTCGGTCGCTGCGCCATGTGCCGCCGGACGTATCCGACCACCTTGCGCATGTGCCGGTAGTCGCTCTCGGAGAGCTCGTCGCGCCTGCGGCGCAGCAGCTCGACGATCTTCCGGCCGGACTCGTGGCCGACCGACTCACCGCCCCTGCTGCCCTTCTTCCGCCAGCCGACATGCTTCGACTCGTCCGTCTCCAGCCACTTCCGGAGTTCGCCGGGCTTCATGTTCACCGCCTCGGTGAACTCCCGATAGGTGTCCCGCCCATCCTCACTTCGACTCACGGCGGAGCGCCTCCGGTCGGTGCGCGACATCCCGGCCCGAGTGGTCGTTGCGGATCCGGTACTGCGGGTCCTCCGGCGAGGCGTTCACCGGGTGCCCGCGGACGTGCGTCCGGTCGACCAGCTTCTCCTTCACCACGCCGTACGCCCGGCCGCTGTGGCTGGCCCAGGAGACGTGGTCGCCCTTGCGGAACTCCTTCTCGGCCATGCCCTCCGGGTACCCGGGGCCGCCGGTTGGAAACGACGGCTACCCGTCGGCCGGCTTCTCCGCGACGAAGATCGCGGTGCCGGGGAAGAGTCGGCCGCGCAGCGGGCTCCACTGCCCCCAGATCCCCTCGTGCCGCTCCGGCCACTCCGGCTCCACCAGGTCCAGCAGGCGGAACCCGGCGCCGACCAGCTCCCGGATCCGGTCGCCGAGGGTGCGGTGCTGCTCGACGTATGTGGCCACCCCGTGCTCGTCCTGCTCGACGTACGGGGAGCGGTCGAAGTACGAATGCACGGCGGCCAGTCCGCCCGGACCGGGGTCGTCGAGGAAGATCCACCGCATCGGGTGGGTGACCGAGAAGACCCAGCGACCGCCGGGTCGCAGCACCCGGGACACCTCCCGCATCACCGCCGCCGAGTCGGCCACGAACGGGATCGCGCCGAACGCCGTGCAGACCGTGTCGAAGGCGGCGTCGGCGAACGGCAGGGCGAGCGCGTCGGCCTGCACCAGCGGTACGCGTACCCCGGTGCGCGCGGCGGCCTGCGCGGCGTGTCGCAACATGCCCGCGGAGAGGTCCAGGGCGACCGGCCGGGCCCCCTGGGTGGCCAGCCAGCGGGCGGCGGCGGCCGCCCCGCAGCCGAGTTCGAGGATCCGCCGCCCGGCCACCTCGCCGAGCAGCCGGGCGTCGGCCTCGCGCAGCCCCTCGGGGCACCAGACGAAGTCCACGTCGCCCAGGAACGCGCCGTGCTCGGCCTGGTACTCGTCGGCGTCGGCGTCCCACCAGCCGCGGTTGGCCTGGCGAACCTCCGCGGCGCCCACCCGGCGCCGGGTCACCCTGTCCTCGTTCATTGGAGTCACGCTAGCTTCAACCCGGCGGGCCGCCGTCATGGGTCGGTGGGGCTGATGTGACGGATGAGACAGCTACCGGACCTTACCGCGCGAAATCTCCGCTTTCGCAGCTGACGAGGTCGTCAGGACCCGGGAGGGCTTGCACGCTGTGGTAATGCAGCGGGTAGGCTAGAGGATGCGCTCGCGGATCGTGTGCCTCGGCAGGGAGCAGGTGCGCGGTCACCGGAGCCACTAATGATCTTCTGACGGCGATCGTTCGGTGTGCCCGGCGACGGATCCGCTGGCGCGAACGAGTCACCGCGACGCCCATGCCTGCTGTGACAACCCATCCGACCGGAGCAACCGCCCACATGACGAGCAGCATCGAGGCCACCTCGAGCGCCAACAAGGTCACCGTCGACGACCTCGGTTCCGAGGAGGCTTTCCTCGCCGCGATCGACGAGACCATCAAGTACTTCAACGACGGCGACATTGTCGAAGGCACCGTCGTCAAGGTCGATCGGGACGAGGTCCTGCTCGACATCGGCTACAAGACCGAGGGCGTGATCCCCTCTCGGGAGCTGTCGATCAAGCACGACGTGGATCCGGCCGAGGTGGTTTCGGTCGGTGACCACATCGAGGCCCTGGTCCTCCAGAAGGAGGACAAGGAGGGTCGCCTGATCCTCTCCAAGAAGCGGGCGCAGTACGAGCGGGCTTGGGGCACGATCGAGAAGATCAAGGACGAGGACGGGGTCGTCCGCGGCTCGGTCATCGAGGTCGTCAAGGGTGGTCTCATCCTCGACATCGGCCTGCGCGGCTTCCTGCCCGCCTCGCTCGTCGAGATGCGGCGGGTGCGCGACCTGCAGCCGTACGTCGGCCGTGAGCTCGAGGCCAAGATCATTGAGCTGGACAAGAACCGCAACAACGTGGTTCTGTCCCGCCGGGCCTGGCTGGAGCAGACGCAGTCCGAGGTGCGCACCGAGTTCCTCAACAAGCTGCAGAAGGGCCAGGTCCGCAAGGGCGTCGTCTCCTCGATCGTCAACTTTGGCGCGTTCGTCGACCTGGGCGGCGTGGACGGTCTGGTGCACGTCTCCGAGCTGTCCTGGAAGCACATCGACCACCCGTCCGAGGTCGTCGAGGTCGGCCAGGAGGTCGAGGTCGAGGTCCTGGACGTCGACCTGGACCGCGAGCGGGTCTCGCTGTCGCTGAAGGCGACCCAGGAGGACCCGTGGCGTCAGTTCGCCCGTACCCACGCGATCCAGCAGATCGTGCCGGGTAAGGTCACCAAGCTGGTGCCGTTCGGCGCGTTCGTCCGGGTGGACGACGGCATCGAGGGCCTGGTCCACATCTCCGAGCTGGCCGAGCGCCACGTGGAGATCCCGGAGCAGGTCGTCCAGGTCGGCTCCGAGGTCATGGTCAAGGTCATCGACATCGACCTGGAGCGTCGCCGGATCTCGCTGTCGCTCAAGCAGGCCAACGAGGGCTTCGTCGAGGGCGAGGAGCACTTCGACCCGACCCTCTACGGCATGGCCGCGACCTACGACGAGCAGGGCAACTACATCTACCCGGAGGGCTTCGACCCGGAGACGGGCGAGTGGCTCGAGGGCTACGACAAGCAGCGCGAGACCTGGGAGCAGCAGTACGCCGAGGCGCGCCAGCGCTGGGAGGCCCACACCAAGCAGGTGCAGACCTCCCGGGCCGC
Organism: Micromonospora sp. NPDC006431; assembly: GCF_042870725.1. NCBI lineage: Bacteria > Bacillati > Actinomycetota > Actinomycetes > Micromonosporales > Micromonosporaceae > Micromonospora > Micromonospora sp. NPDC006431. The sequence goes on along the minus strand of NZ_JBIAHQ010000002.1, from coordinate 20,629 downwards.
CGACGCCGAGGCTGCCGCCAACCCGGCTCCGGCTGCGGCCGGCGGCACCACCACCTCGACCGCGGCCCCGAGCCGGCAGGCCGAGGAGCCGGCCGGCACCCTGGCCACCGACGAGGCGCTCGCCGCGCTGCGGGAGAAGCTCGCCGGCGGCAAGTGACCCTCCTGCGACGACACCTCCAAATCGGCGCGTCTGACACCATGTCGATCTGGAGCCGTCGCTGACGACGACGGGCCCCGTCCCCGCGATCCGGTCTCACCGGGCCGCCGGGGGCGGGGCCCTCGCGTATCTCCGCCCGACCCCGTCGTCGGCCGGCCCGGCCGGGGGGCTTGATCGACTCGGTGTGGTGTTGCCGTCCCGCCGACCGGACACCCCGCCATCCCGCATCCCGCGTCGACCCGCGGCCCGTCGGGGTTGGCGTCCAGTTTGGCGCCGGCTCAGTGATCGGGTTGACTGGGCGGGTGCTGATGGTGGGGTTGACCGGTGGTATCGGGTCCGGCAAGAGCGCGGTGGCCAGCCGGCTGGCCGCGCTCGGCGCGGTGATCATCGACGCGGACGAGGTCGCCCGCCACGTGGTCGCGCCGGGCACCGAGGGACTGGCCGAGATCGTCGCCGCCTTCTCCGACCGGGTGCTCGACGCACAGGGCGCGCTCGACCGGGCGGCCCTGGGCGCCGTCGTCTTCGCCGACGCGGCGGCCCGCCGCCGGCTGGAGGCGATCACCCATCCCCGGGTACGCGCGCGTACCGCCGAACTGGCCGCCGCCGCGCCCCCGGACGCGGTCGTGGTCAACGACGTACCGCTGCTGGTGGAGGTGGGGCTCGCGCCGACGTACCACCTGGTGGTCGTGGTGCAGACGGCGGTGGCCACGCGGCTGGCGAGGCTGGCGCACGACCGGGGCATGGACCGCGCGGAGGCCGAGCGGCGGATCGCCGCGCAGGCCGACGACGCCCGCCGGCAGGCGGCGGCCGACGTGGTGCTGACCAACGACGGCCCGCTGGACGAACTGCACGCGGCGGTGGACGCGCTCTGGCACGAGCGCCTGGTGCCCTACGAGCGCAACGTCCGCGAACGCCACGCGGTCCGGCCGGAACAGGTGGTGCTCACCGGACCGGACCCGTCCTGGCCCCAGCAGTACGCCCGACTGGCCGCCCGGATCCGGCGCGCGGCCGGGGCCGACATGCGCGTGGATCACATCGGCTCCACCGCGGTGCCCGGGCTGGCCGCCAAGGACGTCATCGACATCCAGCTCACCGTCTCGTCGCTGGCGGAGGCGGACGGGCCGCTCGCCGAGCGGCTGGCCGACGCGGGGTTCCCCCGGCTGCCCGGCGACTGGTGGGACAACCCCCGCCCACCGGGCAGTGCCCCGTGGGCGAAGCGGCTGCACGGCAGCGCCGACCCGGGCCGCCCGGTCTACCTGCACCTGCGGGTGGCCGGCTCGCCCGGCTGGCGGTACGCGCTGCTGATGCGGGACCACCTGCGCGTCGACCCGGGCCAGCGGGCCGCCTACCTCCAGCTGAAGCGGGAGTTGGTCGCCTCGGCCCCGGACAGCGCCACGTACGGGACGTTGAAGGACCCCTGGTTCGACGAGGAGCACCTGCGGGCCGAGGAGTGGGCCGCGCAGACCGGCTGGCGGCCCTGACCGGGCTCAGCGTGCGGTCGGTCCGGGCGCGGCCACGGGCAGCGCCGGCACCCTGCCGGGGGTGAGATCGAGCTGGGCCCAGACGCCCCGCCCGGTCCGCAGCTCCAACCGGCGCGGCAGACCGCTCCGGTCGATCCACCAGCGCAGCGCGGTCGCGCCGGACCGCACCTCGATGACGTCCACCGCGCGGTCGGCCACCCGGTCGTCCCGGACCCGCACCGTCGTCCCCGCCGGCCCGGGGCCGCTGCCGGCCCGCAGCGCCGCGTCCAGCAGCCGCTCCAGGTCGTCCCCCGGCGGCTTGTCAGCCGGCCAGGTCACCCCGGTCGGCGGCGGTAGCGGCGGCGCGGCCGGGATCTCCGTCGCCGCGCCGTCGCCCGGGACCTCCGCCCGGGCCACCTGCCCGGACCGCCACCGCAGGAGGGTCCGGCGTCCCGGGGTGTCGACCTCGACCAGTGCCAGGTACGCGGCGGACTGCGCCCAGCTCAGCCAGCCGGCGGCCCGCAGGTTGGCGGTCGGGCCGAGCGGAGCGGTCAGGGTCAGCGTGGCGCCTCCGTTCGCCCGCAGCCGGTCGGGCAGCCGGACCAGCCGGTCGGCCTCGCCGTCGGCGAGCGCGCGGGGCAGGCCCGGTCGGCCGCCGAGCGCGTCCACCGGGCGGAGCGTGGGGCGGTCGCTGCGGGCCAGCTCGACGGTGATCGGGGTGTCGTCCGGCAGCCGCCCCTCCAGCCGGTGCAGCCGCGCGTCCCGGTCCAGCCAGAGACGCGGTCGCCAGCTCGGCCCGTCGCCGGTTGCCGGCCCGCTGGCGCCTCCTCCGGCGGTCGGTGCGGCGGCGGTCGGTGCGGCGGCGGTCGGTACGGCGGTGGTCGGTGCGGCGGTGGTCGGGACGGTCGGGGTCGGGGCCGTCGGCAGGGATGCCTGGAGAATGTCGACCCGGCTGCCCTCGACGGTGTCCTGGCCCAGCCAGCGGGCCTCGGTGGAGGTGGGGTCGGTCCGGTTCGCGCTCAGCCCGAGGAGCAGGTCCCGGACGGCGGCCACGGCACGCCCGGCGGGCGGCTCCCGCAGCCGCCAGCGGTCGGCCGGGGGCACCAGCGGGGGCGGGGCGGGGCTGGGCGCCGCGGCCGGATCGGGCCGGACCACCAGCGCCGACCGGTTGGCCTGGACCAGCCCGCGTTCGGTGCCGGCACCCGGTCCGCCGACGTCCAGGTAGACCAGCGGCCGGGCCCAGTCGACCCAGCCGACGAACTCGGTGCGCGCGTCGCCCGTCCCGACCGAGCCCCGTACGCCGGCGCGGACGTCGCGCTGGTTGGTGACCCGCATCGCCGCCAGCAGCTCGGCCTCTGGCGCGGTGAGCGGCCGGGCCGGCTCGGCCGGCTCGGGCGACCAGCTCAGCAGCCCGGCGACCAGCGCCGCCGCCGAGGCCGCCGCGGTGACGCCGAGCGCGACCAGCACCGCTCGGCGCCGGGCCGACCGCTCCGGCGGGTCGTCGGTACCGTCCGCGTCGGTGTCGGGCGGTGGTCCGGCCTCCTTGCCGGGCGGCAGCGGACCCGTGGCGGCTGCCGGGTCGGCCCGCCGACGGCGGAGCGGGAGGGCCAGGAGCCGGTCACCGGCCGTCGAGCGGGCGCGACGGTGGCGGCGGCCCGGTTCGCGTGGCACGGCGGTCGGCGCCGGTCCCCCGTCCGGGCTGGTGCTGGATGGCTCGACGCGGGTGCCGGGGGCGGGGGTGGTGCGGCGTGGAGCTCTGCCGGCGGTGCCTGGTGGCGGCGGGTCGGTGCCGGGCCGGCCGGCGGTGCGTGGGGGCGCTGCGCCGGCGTTGGGCTGGTCGATCGCGCGGGGCGCCGGCGGGTCGGCGCCGGGCTGGTCGGCGGTGCGGGCGAGCGGTGCGCCGACGCCTTGCTGGTCGGCTGCGTGCGGGCGTGGCGGGTCGAGGTGGGGCTGGTCGGTCGACTGCGGGGGAGGGGTGCCGGTGCCGGGCTGGTCGGCGGCGCGCGGGATCCGGGTGCCGGGGGCCGGCTCGTCGGCACCGTCGGTGGTCGGCTCCGCGGGACCGTCAGCGGGCGGGTGACGGCGGGGGTCGTCGGCGGGGGGCGGGCTGACGTCGGGCGACGGAGCGGGCCGGGACCGGCGGCCGGGGGAGGTCTCCACGAGTGGACAACGCGGCTGTCGGGATCCGGTGACGAGCAGGGGCGCCCGCGGCGGCCGGTCAGCGCCTCCAGCGCGACCACCTGGGTGCGCACGCCGGTCGTCCCGGGTGCTGCGACCCTGTGCCGGGGGCGGCCGCGCCCTTGACGGGCGGCCACCGGGCCCGGTCGGCCGCCGCGAGCGGCCTACGGTACGAGGGTAGTCGGGTGTGCTGGGGCACACAATGGGAATATCGAAGCCAATCACGGACGGTCCGTGGTCGGCCCGAAGTGTCGGACCGCGGGCGTACCGTTGGGGTCATGGCGCTCGACATTCCCCGGCTCGACGGCCGCTTCCAGGTCGTGAGCGAGTTCCAGCCGGCCGGCGACCAGCCGGCAGCCATCGACGAGCTTGAGCGTCGCGTGCGGCGTGGCGACCGTAACACGGTGCTGCTCGGCGCGACCGGCACCGGCAAGAGCGCCACCACGGCGTGGCTGGTCGAGCGGCTGCAACGGCCGACCCTGGTGCTCGCCCCCAATAAGACCCTCGCCGCCCAGCTCGCCAAGGAGTTCAGCGAGCTGCTCCCGCACAACGCGGTGGAATACTTCGTCTCCTACTACGATTACTACCAGCCCGAGGCGTACATCCCGCAGACCGACACCTACATCGAGAAGGACTCCTCGATCAACGAGGAGGTCGAGCGGTTGCGCCACTCGGCGACCATGTCGCTGCTCACCCGCCGCGACGTCATCGTGGTGGCGACCGTCTCGGCGATCTACGGTCTGGGCACCCCGGAGGAATACCTGGACCGCGCGGTCCGGGTGGCCGTCGGCCAGGAGCTCGACCGTGACCAGTTGTTGCGCCGGCTGGTCGACATCCAGTACACCCGCAACGACATGGCGTTCCAGCGCGGCACCTTCCGGGTCCGCGGGGACACGCTGGAGATCATCCCGGCCTACGAGGAACTGGCCGTCCGGATCGAGCTGTTCGGTGACGAGATCGAGAAGCTCTACTACCTCAACCCGCTCACCGGGGACGTGGTCCGCGAGGTCGACCAGTTGATGATCTTCCCGGCCACGCACTACGCGGCCGGGCCGGAGCGGATGGAGCGGGCGATCCGCGACATCGAGACCGAGCTGGGCGAGCGGCTGGCCGAGCTGGAGCGGCAGGGCAAGCTGCTGGAGGCGCAGCGGCTGCGGATGCGCACCACCTACGACATCGAGATGATGCGGCAGGTCGGCTTCTGCTCCGGCATCGAGAACTACTCCATGCACATCGACGGCCGGTTGCCCGGCAGCCCGCCGCACTGCCTGCTCGACTACTTCCCCGACGACTTCCTCACCGTGGTGGACGAGTCGCACGTGACCATCCCGCAGATCGGCGGCATGTACGAGGGCGACGCCTCCCGCAAGCGGATGCTGATCGACCACGGCTTCCGGCTGCCCAGCGCGGCCGACAACCGGCCGCTGCGCTTCGACGAGTACCTGGAGCGGGTCGGCCAGATGGTGTTCCTCTCCGCCACCCCGGGCCCGTGGGAGTTGGAGCAGGCCCAGGGCGAGTTCGTCGAGCAGGTGATCCGCCCCACCGGCCTGATCGACCCCGAGGTGGTGGTGAAGCCCACCAAGGGGCAGATCGACGACCTGATGCACGAGATCAAGCTGCGGACCGAGCGGGACGAGCGGGTCCTGGTCACCACCCTGACCAAGAAGATGGCCGAGGACCTGTCGGACTACCTCCTGGAGAACGGCATCCGGGTGCGCTACCTGCACTCGGAGGTCGACACGCTGCGCCGGGTGGAGCTGCTGCGCGAGCTGCGCAAGGGCGAGTACGACGTGCTGGTCGGCATCAACCTGCTCCGGGAGGGCCTCGACCTGCCCGAGGTGTCCCTGGTGGCGATCCTCGACGCCGACAAGGAGGGCTTCCTGCGCAGCGGCCGGTCGCTCATCCAGACCATCGGCCGGGCGGCGCGTAACGTGTCCGGCCAGGTCCACATGTACGCCGACAAGATCACTCCGTCGATGGCGGACGCGATCGAGGAGACCGACCGGCGCCGGGCCAAGCAGATCGCGCACAACGAGGCGCACGGGATCAGACCCGAGCCGCTGCGCAAGAAGATCCACGACATCCTCGACGACATCTACCGCGAGGCGGAGGACACCGAGAACACCCGCGTCGGCGGGGCGGTCCGGCAACTGTCCCGGGGCAAGGCCCCGGTCAAGGAGACCCGCAGCCGCGGCCGGGGCGGTGCCGCCGCCCCGTCCCGGGAGGGCATGGCCCGGGCCGACCTGGCCAACCTCATCCAGGAGCTCAACGACCAGATGCTCGCCGCCGCGCGGGAGTTGCAGTTCGAGCTGGCGGCCCGGATCCGGGACGAGGTGGCCGACCTCAAGAAGGAACTGCGCGGGATGGACGCGGCCGGCGTGAAGTGAGCGGGCCGGGCGGCGGTGGACGTGCGCCCGGGACGGACTCCAGGTTGGTTGCACTGCGCGAGTGAGGTATTGCCGTGAGTGACGGCAATGCGTACTCTCCCACGGTGGGGAGGCTGGTATGCGGCTGTCAGCAAGTCCTGTCGTCCGGCGGGTGCGCCTCGGCGCGGAGCTGCGCCGGCTGCGTCGCCGGGAGGCGCTCACCCTGGAGCAGGTCTGTGTCCGGCTCGGGTGGGCGTCCACCTCGAAGCTGTCCCGCATCGAGCTGGGCCAGAGCCGGCCGGACCTGGCCGATGTGCTCGACCTGCTCGACGCCTACCAGGTGCCCGCCGACCAGCGCAACGAGCTGATCGTCATCGCCCGGGACGCCGCCACCGGGCGGGGCCTGTCCAAGGCCCTGGGCGAGATGGGCGAGCGGCAGCGGGCGTACGCCGAACTGGAGGCGGGCGCCGCCCGCATCGTGGAGTACCAACCGGCCCTCGTGCCCGGGCTGCTGCAGACCCCGGCCTACGCCCGCCTGCGGGTGAGCGCCGGGGCGCTGCTCGGCGACGACGTGGACGTGGAGTCCGACGTACGGGGCCGGACGGTGCGCCAGGAGGTGCTGCGCCGCCCGGATCCGCCGCACTACACGGCGCTGGTCGACGAGCGGGTCTGCGACCCGGGTGGCACGCCGGCCGACGTCTGGCGGGACCAGTTGCGGCACATGGTCGCCCTCGCCGAGTGGCCGCACATCACCATCCGGGTGGTGCCGAGCGACGCCGCCCCGGACGGCGGCGTCCGCCCGCTGACCGCCTTCTCCTACTATGCGTACCCGGACCCGGCCGACCCCCGCACGGTGCTGGTGGAGACCCTCACCACCGACCTGCGGCTGGTCGCCGAGGCGGACATCGCCCGCTACGAGCGGCTGGTCGACCGACTGCTGGCGGCGGCGCTGCCCGAGGAGGAGACGGTCGAGCTGCTGGCCCGGCGGCTCGGCCCGGTGCACGTGCCGCGGCCCCGCGAGCCCCGCGACGCCCCGGTCCCCGAACTGCACTGAGCGGCGAAGCCCCCGCGGTCGGACCGCGTCCTCCGGGCTGCGCACGTGCTGGCCGGACCGAGTCCTCCGGGGTGCGCACGTGCTGGCCGCCCTTTCGGCCGGGGCGGGCGGCCGCGAACTCTGCCACGAGCAGCAGGGGCGCCCGGAAGTTGATCAATCGGGCGCGGCTGGCCGGAGCCAAGCCGCGCCGCCACCGGGCCCGGCGCCCCCGATACCCGTCGGGACCGGTGGCCGGCGCGTCCCCCGCAGGCTATGCGAGGGGTATGACAGGTCAGGCCGGCACGTCCACGAAGTGCTCGACCAGCGGCGGGTTCGCGAAGTGCGGACCGATCAGCGCCCGCCACTGCGGGAACCGCTCGCTCTGCCGGAAGTTGACGTCGTGCGCCTCGACCGAGTCCCACTCCACCAGCAGCACGAACCGGGACGGCGACTCCACGCCCCGGGTCATCCGCACCGAGCGGCAGCCCTCCGCGCCGCTGAGGAGAGGGTAGGCCTGCGCGTAGGCGGCGGCGAAGGCGTCCTCTTGCCCGGGTGTCACGTCGATCAGCGCGACCTCAAGAACCATTCCCGAAGCCTCGCACGCCGGCCGTCGGCCCGTCCGCCCCGGGGGCTGTTCCGGCCGCCACACCATCCGCCGGGCGCCGCCCGACAGTCGCCCCCATCTCGCCGACCTGGGTTCCATCGGCCGGGATGCCGCCGTATCGCCGATCCGGCTGCCGACCACGGAGCCGTTCACCTAGCCTCCTAGGAAGCGTCGGCGGGAGAGATCCGTCCCGCGGCGGAACGTGATTCCCTCATCAATCCGGGCACCCGGAGATGCGCCGAGCCGCCTTCATGGTGAACAATGGCGCCCGAGGAGGGGAGTATTCCCCCGCAATGGAGTCGTCAGCACGGAAGAGCGCCGGCCCCCCGGTGGCACGACCCGGCTCCGTTGGTCAGCGAACCGGCACCCCCGGTCGGTGGCGGAAGAGACCTCCGACAGTCACCAGTGTCAGCGTCGACGCACCTTAGCCCCCCACGGGGCGTACGGTGTGCCCGACGCTGTGTGTCTGCCGGAGGTTAGATCTTGAACGTGTCCGGATGGGTGTGGGCAGCGACCCTCGTCGCATTGACCGCCGTCCTGCTCGTCGACCTGCTCATCATCGGTCGGCGTCCGCACGAGCCCAGCGTCCGTGAGTCGAGCATCTGGGTCGGCTTCTACGTCGGGCTGGCCCTGCTCTTCGGCGTGGGGCTGTGGCTCGCCGCCGGGCCCAGTGTGGCCGGCCAGTTCTACACCGGGTGGCTCACCGAGTACAGCCTCTCGGTGGACAACCTCTTCGTCTTCGTGATCATCATGGGTCGCTTCGCGGTGCCCCGGCAGTACCAGCAGAAGGTGCTGCTCATCGGCATCCTGCTGGCGCTGGCGATGCGAGGTGGCTTCATCGCCGCCGGCGCGGCCCTGCTCGCCCAGTTCACCTGGGTCTTCTACATCTTCGGCGCGTTCCTGATCTACACGGCGATCAACCTGGCCCGACAGGGCGAGCCGGACGAGGACGAGTTCAGCGAGAACGTGCTGATCCGGTGGAGCCGCAAGGCGCTGCCGCTGTCCCGGGACTTCGACGGCGCGAAGCTGACCACCCACGAGAAGGGGCGGCGGCTCTTCACCCCGATGCTGATCGTGATGATCGCGATCGGCACCACCGACCTGATCTTCGCGCTCGACTCGATCCCGGCGATCTTCGGCATCACCCAGGAGCCGTACCTGGTCTTCACCGCGAACGTCTTCGCGCTGATGGGGCTCCGGCAGCTCTACTTCCTGCTCGGCGGGCTGCTGGACCGGCTGATCTACCTCAGCTACGGCCTGGCCGTGGTGCTCGGCTTCATCGGGGTCAAGCTGGTCCTGGAGGCCCTCGCCGACAACAACCTGCCGTTCATCAACAACGGCGAGCACGTGGCCTGGGCCCCGCACATCCCGATCTGGCTGTCGCTGGCCGTCATCCTGGGCACCCTGGGGATCGCCACCGCGGCCAGCCTGGTCAAGTCGTCCCGGGACCGGCGCCGCGAGCTGGCCGCGGCGCGACACTGACCGGACCCACACCCGGCGAATGGGGCGCTCCCGAGGTCGGGAGCGCCCCATTCGCGTACGGAGGTCAGACGCGGTGGGCCGCGACCAGGGTGGCCTCCCGGTAATCGGGAAGCCGCTGCTCGATCACCACGCGCTGGATGTAGCAGGCGTGCAGCATCCGCCGGACCTCACCCTGCGGCTCGCTGCTCACGATGCCGATGTGGTGGATCCGGCGGCCGGGCCGGGCGAAGAAGTAGAGGTCGCCGGGACGCTCCTCGCCAAGCGCCAGGGGACTGGTCGCCTCGGCCTGGTCGTCGGCGTCGCGGGGCAGCGTCACCCCGTACCGCCGCCAGGCCAGGTGCACCAGACCGGAGCAGTCGATCCCGTGGCTGGAGACCCCGCCCCAGACGTAGACCAGGTCGTGCAGCCGCTCCGCCACGGCGAGCACCTCCTTGGCCTCCGGTCGCTCGGTGGGCAGCGGGACCACATCGGCCTCGGGCACCCAGAGCGGGTCCATCCGGCCGGGTACGTGCACCGGCCGCCATCCGTCCACCGTCCGGCCCGCCGGTGCGAGACGGGTGCCGAGGACCACCTCGGGCAGGGCCACCGGGCCGTCCGGGGCGGTGCGCAGCGCGGTGAGCGTGGCGTCCACCACCAACGGGCCCGCCGACGCGTCGGTCTCTGCCGGGGCGGTGAGCTGGGCGGTGGGCAGCCAGCCGGGGTAGCCCCGGGGGTCGAGCTTGGCGGCGGGCTGTTCGAGGGCGACGACCTGCGCCCAGCCGTCCGCGCGCAGCTCGGTGACGAGCACCCGCTCGCCGAGCAGCAGCTGGCTCAGCACGCACTCGCCGACCTGCTGGTCGCGGTCCATGCCGGCGACCCAGGCGGCGGTGTCCGGCGTGTCGCCGAGTGCGGCACCGTCGATCGGGCGGACGGCCTCGGGGGCGCTCCATAGGGTCGCGACCGGGACCCGGACGGCGGCCTCGCGGCCCGGCTGCAGCTCCACGTCCACTCCCACCTCGCGGTTCTCTCCGGCGACCCTATGAAAAATTTCACCAACCATCAAGCGCGGGCGTGCACATTGACTTCACGTACCGCCGAGATGCCGAGGCCGGGCTCGTCGGGCAGCAGGACGCTCGCGCCGTCGTACCGGATTCCGCCGCCCACCGGCGACCAGGCGAGCCACCAGGCGGCGTCGAGGTCGGAGACGGCCGTGGTGCCGTAGGCGGCGACCAGGCTGGCCGCGGCGCCCACGCCCACCGGGCTCTCCATCATCGAGCCGACGATGGTGCCCATCCCGTGCGCGGCGGCCAGGTCGAGCAGCGTCCGCGCGGTGTGCAGGCCGCCGCACTTGGCCAGCTTGACGTTGACCATGTCGGCCGCCCGCCGGCGGATCACCTCGACCAGGTCGCGGACATCGAAGACCGACTCATCGGCGAGGATCGGCAGGTCCACCCGGTCACTGACCCAGGCCAGCCCGTCCAGGTCCCGCCGGTGGACTGGCTGCTCGACCAGTTCGACGTCCAGCCCGGCGTCCTCGATGCCCCGGATGACCCGGACCGCCTCGCGCGGGGTCCAACCCTGGTTGGCGTCCAGCCGGATGCGCACGTCGGGGCCGACCGCCGCGCGGACCGCGCGGACCCGGTCCAGGTCGCCCCGGGCGTCGGTGCCGACCTTTAGCTTGAGCACGGTGAACCCCTCGGCCCGGCGCTGCTTCGCGGCGGCGGCCAGGTCCACGGCGTCGCCGGCGGCCAGCGTGACGTCCGTCGGGACCCGCAGGCTGGTGCCGCCGAGCAGCCGCACCAGCGGTACGCCGAGCCGCCGCGCGGCCAGGTCGTGCAGGGCGACGTCGACGGCCGCCTTGGCGGACTCGTTGCCGACCACCGTCCGGCGCACCTCGGCGCAGCGGGCCTGGAGGTCGTCGGCGTCCCGTCCGGTCAGCGTGGGGGCGAGGAGGTCCCGGACGCACGCCTCGGCGCCGGCGATCGACGCCCCGGTGACCTGCCAGACCTGCGGGGCCTCGCCGAACCCGGACCGCCCGTCGCTGTCGACGACCTCGACGACCAGGGTGTCCACCGTGGTCGTGCGGCGCAGCGCGGTGACGAACGGGGTGTGCAAGGGGGCGGAGAGCCGGTGGGTGCGTACCGCGGCGATCGTCATGTGCGGCACCCTATACGGAGGTTTGCCGGCGACTGGGGAGGGCCGATGGCGGAACGGGACTGGGCACTGGTGGGCGCACCGAACGCGCGTGACCTCGGCGGTCTGCCGACATCGGACGGGCGGCGGGTCCGCCCGGGTCGGCTGATCCGCACCGCCGCGCTGGGCCGGCTCACCGACGAGGACCTGCCGGTGCTGGGCAAGCTGGCGCCCGCCTGCGTGGTGGACCTGCGGCACGCCAGCGAGCAGGAGGTCGCCCCGCCGGACCGCCTGGCCGGTGAGCCGCGGGTGGTGCACCTGCCGGTCTACGACCGGGCCCACCCCGTCTTCACGTACGTCTCGGCGGTGCTGCTCGGCCACGACCTGAGCGCGTACGAGCAGCTGGCCCGGGAGGGTATGCCGGCGGCGATGGTGGCGATCTACCGGTGGTTCGTCACCGGGGAGTCCGCCCGCGCCGGGTTCGGGGCGGCGGTGCGACTGGCGGCCGAGGGGGCGAACCTGCCGCTGCTGTTCCACTGCTCGGCCGGCAAGGACCGGACCGGCTGGCTGTCGGTGGTGCTGCTGACCGCGCTCGGCGTGGACGAGGCGGCGATCCGGGCAGACTACCTGCGGCACAACGAGTTGACCGAGAGCTTGCGCGAGGTGCTGCTGACGGCGATGACCCGGGGTCGGTCGAATCTGGACCCGGCGAGCGCGCGCCCGCTGCTGGAGGTGCGGCCGGAATACCTGGATGCCGCGTACGACGAGGTCCGGCGGGTGCACGGCTCGTTCGGGGCGTATCTGCGCGACGGGTTGGGGGTGACCGACGAGACGGTCGCCGCGCTGCGCGCGCAGCTGCTGGAGTGAGCTCTGGCCGCCGGCCCGCCCGTCGGCGGGCCGGCGGGGTGCGGTCAGTCGGCCAGGTCGTGCCGGGACGCCCAGACGTGCGCGGAGACGTGCGCGATCAGGCGGCAGGCGTCGTCGTCCTCCTCGCCGCTCGGGCCGCCGTCGGCCAGGTCGGTGGTGGTGCAGACGACGATCACGTACGGCGGCGCGTCGGCCGGGAAGACCACTCCGGCGCCGTGCCGGATGCCGTGCACCCAGCCGTTCTTGTGCGCGATCCGGGTTCCCGCGGGCAGCCCGGCGGCGAGGTCCTCACGGTGTTCCTGGGCGAACAGGACGTCCAGCATGGACGCGCAGCCGGCCGGGGAGGCCAGCGGGCCGGGCTCCCGGGCGCCGCGGGCCAGTCCGCCGAGCAGGGCGGCGAGGTCGGCTGCGGTGACCAGGTTGTCGATGCCCGCCTCCCGGGCGGCGGAGTCCTCGATGCCGCGGCCGGTGACGCTGTGCCGCGCCCCGCCCAGCGCCCACGCCTCGGCCACCGCCGGCAGTCCGACCGCGCCGATGACGATGTTGGTGGCCAGGTTGCTGGATCGGACGATCATGCGTTCGGCGAGCCAGCGTAGCGACGCGGTGCTGCCGACCCGGTCCCAGACCGCGTCGTCGTTGTCGTAGTCCCGGGCGTTGGCGAACCGGGGTGCGCCCGGCAGGGCGGAGTCGAAGGCGTTGTGCACCGGCACCGGCGCGTCCAGGTTCAGCCGGCCGGCCTCGGCGGCGCGGTGCAGCGCCACCAGCACCCCGATCTTCATGGTGCTGGCCGCGTAGTGGGTGGCGTCGGGCAGGCGGGTCCAGGTGGGCGGGGCACCCAGTCGCCCCACGTACGCGGAGATGGTGCCGGGTGCCTTGTCGAGGTACGAGTCGAGATCCTCCCAGGTCATGCCGGTGACCGTAGCCGATCACCGGCGGGGCTGCGGCCCGCCCGACGGCCGTCTAGCGTGCGGGGATGACGACCGCCGCGTACGACGCCATCGCCGACTGGTACGAGCAGTTCGCCACCGACACCTCGGCGGACTACCAGCACCGGGTCCGTCGCCAGCTCGCCGACCTGCTCGGCAACGGTCCGGGTCGTTGTCTCGACGTCTGTTGCGGCACCGGGGTGCATGCCGCCGAGCTGCGCCGGCTGGGCTGGCAGCCGGTCGGGGTCGACCTCTCCGGCGGACAGCTGCGGTACGCCCGTACCCGGCTGCCGGTGGCCCGGGGCGACGCGGCCCGGCTCCCGGTCGCCGACGCGAGCGTCTGTGCCGTCACCTGCGTACTCGGGCACACCGACCTGCCCGTCTACCCGGCGGTGGTCGCGGAGGCCGCCCGGGTGCTCGCCCCGGGCGGGCGCTTCGTCCACATCGGCGTGCACCCCTGTTTCATCGGCCCGTTCGCGGACCGTTCCGACCCGGCGCGCATCGTCATCGACGGCGGGTACGGCGAGCGGGAGCGCAGCTTCCGGTCGTGGAACTCCAGCGGTGTCCGGGCCCGGGTGGGCGCCTGGCACCTGCCGCTGGCGGACCTGCTCAACGCGGTCACCGCGGCCGGCCTGACCCTGACCCGCGTCCAGGAGTCCGGCGCCACCCCCATTCCCGACATCCTGGCCTTCCAGGCCACCAAACCCGCCTGACCTACCCACGCCCCGCGATGACCCGGGTTGATCATGAGGTTGGCGGGCGATTTCGCGCTGCAGGACTGCCGCCAACTCCATGATCGACGCCGACGCCGACGCCGACGCCGACGCCGACGCCGACGCCGACGTCGGGGGTGGGGGAAACGGCGGAGCCCGGGCGCTGGGGGCGGTCCGGGCTCCGGGGTGGGCTGGGGTCAGCCGGCGTGCTTGCGGCGGGCGGCCATCCGGCCGCGCTGGGTCTGGTCGAGGATCACCTTGCGGATGCGGACCGCGGCCGGGGTCACCTCGACGCACTCGTCCTCGCGGCAGAACTCGAGGGCCTGCTCCAGCGACAGCTTGCGCGGCGGGATCAGCTTCTCGGTCTCCTCTGAGGTCGAGGAGCGCATGTTGGTGAGCTTCTTCTCCTTGGTGATGTTCACGTCCATGTCGTCGGAGCGGGAGTTCTCCCCGACGATCATGCCCTCGTACACCTCGGTGCCGGGCTCGATGAAGAGTTGGCCGCGCTCCTGCAGGTTGGTCATGGCGAACGCGGTGACCGCGCCCGAGCGGTCGGCGACGAGCGAGCCGGTGGCCCGGGTCCGCAGCTCGCCGAACCACGGCTCGTACGACTCGAAGACGTGGTGCAGGATGCCGGTGCCGCGGGTCTCGGTGAGGAACTCGGTGCGGAAGCCGATCAGGCCCCGGGCCGGGACCAGCCACTCCATCCGGATCCAGCCGGTGCCGTGGTTGACCAGCTGCTCCATCCGGCCCTTGCGGGTGGCCAGCAGCTGGGTGATCGCGCCGAGGTACTCGTCGGGGGCGTCGATGGTCAGCCGCTCGACCGGCTCGCAGGTCTTCCCGTCGATCTCCCGGGTGACCACCTGCGGCTTGCCGACGGTCAGCTCGTACTGCTCGCGGCGCATCTGCTCGACCAGGATCGCCAGCGCCAGCTCGCCGCGGCCCTGCACCTCCCAGGCGTCGGGACGCTCGGTGGGCAGCACCCGCAGCGAGACGTTGCCGATCAGCTCCTTGTCGAGGCGGTCCTTGACCATCCGGGCGGTGACCTTGGCGCCCTTGACCCGGCCGACCAGCGGCGAGGTGTTGGTGCCGATGGTCATCGAGATGGCCGGCTCGTCGACGGTGATCAGCGGCAGCGGGGTCGGGTTCTCCGCGTCGGCCAGGGTCTCGCCGATCATGATCTCCGGGATGCCGGCGACCGCGATGATGTCGCCTGGGCCGGCGGAATCCGCCGGCTTGCGCTCCAGGCCCTCGGTCATCAGCAGCTCGGAGATGCGGACCCGCTGGGTGCTGCCGTCGGTGCGGCACCAGGCCACGGTCTGGCCCTTGCTGATGGTGCCCTGCCGGACCCGGCACAGCGCCAGCCGGCCCAGGAACGGCGAGGCGTCGAGGTTGGTGACGTGCGCCTGCAGCGGCGCGTCCTCCTCGTACGCGGGCGGCGGGATGGTGTCCAGCAGGGTGCGGAACAGCGGCTCCAGGTTGTGGCTGTCGTCCGGCACCGCGCCGTCGGCCGGCTGGGTCAGCGAGGCGATGCCGTCGCGGGCGCAGGCGTAGACGATCGGGAAGTCGATCTGCTCCTCGTCGGCGTCCAGGTCGAGGAAGAGCTCGTAGGTGTCGTCCACGACCTCCTTGATCCGGGCGTCGGGCCGGTCCACCTTGTTGATCACCAGGATGATCGGCAGCCGGGCCTTGAGGGCCTTGCGGAGCACGAACCGGGTCTGCGGCAGCGGGCCCTCGCTGGCGTCGACCAGCAGCACCACCCCGTCGACCATGGTCAGGCCGCGCTCGACCTCGCCGCCGAAGTCGGCGTGGCCCGGGGTGTCGATGATGTTGATGGTGACCGGGTCGGACCCGTCCGCCGGCAGGTAGTGCACGCCGGTGTTCTTGGCCAGGATGGTGATGCCCTTTTCCCGCTCGAGGTCCATCGAGTCCATGACCCGTTCGGTGACCTCACCGCGGGCGCCGTAGGCGCCGGCCTGCCGCAACATGGCGTCGACCAGGGTTGTCTTGCCGTGGTCGACGTGGGCGATGATGGCGACGTTGCGGAGGTCGGTGCGAAGCTGCATACCCTCCATACTCCTGTCTGCGGTTGCCGGGGCGCGTGTCGGGGTCACCCCGAGATCGCCCGGATCTCTGCCGAAACTGCTGTTCCGACCGTTCCAGTGACTGGCATGCTGGTCCTCGTGCGGGGGACCGGATGCCTGACCTGCTGACGTGGCTGCAGGATCTGCCGGCCCTGCTGATCTACCTGGTCGCCGCGATGATCGTTGCGGGCGAGACCGCGGTGATCTTCGGACTGCTGGTGCCGGGCGAGGCGACCCTGCTGCTGGTCGGCTTCCTAGCGTACGCGGGGACGCTGCGGCTCGTCCCGACGCTGCTGGCCATGACAGCCGCCGCCGTGATCGGTGACACACTCGCCTTCCGGGCCGGGCGCCGGTACGGGCCCCGGCTGCGCGCCTCCGGCCTCGGGGCCCGGATCGGCGCCGCCCGGTGGCAGCGGGCCGACTCGCTGCTCGACCGGCTGGGCGGTCGCGGTGTGCTGGCCGCCCGCTGGGTGGCCTTCGCCCGTACCCTGGCGCCCCGGCTTGCCGGCGCGGCGGGCCTGCCGTACCGGCGGTTCGCGCCGTGGAACCTGGCCGGGGTGGTGAGCTGGGTCGGCGCGTCCGTGCTGGCCGGGTACGCCGCCGGCGAGTCGTACGCGCAGGTGTCCCGGCTGCTCGGCCGGGCCACCGGGGCGGTGCTGGTGCTGCTGCTCTGCCTCGTCGGGGTGGTGCTGGCCGGTCGCTGGCTCGGCCGCAACCCGGACCCGGCCCGGGCCCTGGCCGCCCGGGCGGCCGCCGTGCCCCCGCTGCGCTGGCTGCGCGCCCGGTACGGGGTGCTGTTCTTCCTGGTCGCCATGCGGATCGGGCCGGCCTGGACGCTGCTGCTCAACCTCGCTGCCGGCCTGCTGCTGCTCTTCACCGCCGGGCTGGCCGTCGCCGCGGTGCTGGAGGCGGTGGTCCGGCACAGCGGGCTCGGGGTGGTCGACGGCCTCATCGCGGAGTGGTTCGCCGCCCGGCGTACCCCCGGGGTGGCCGACGCGGCGCTGGCCGCCGTCTCGGTGCTGCGCGGGTCGTCCCTGATCGCCGCGGTGGCGGTCGTCGCGGCGGTGCTGGCCTGGCGGAGCCGCCCCTGGCGGGCCGACCTGCTCAGCGTGGTCGGCACGGTGGGGGCGTTCGTGCCGCTGGTCGTGCTGGCCGTGGTCGCCGACCTGACCGGCCCGGGCGGCCCTGGTGACACGCCAGTGCTCCTGCCCACCCAGATCACGGTGGTGACGGCGAGCTTCGGCACGCTGGCCTGGCTGCTGTCCCGCGGGGCGCGCTGGCCGGTCGCCGTGGCGGTGTGGACGGGTGCCGTGGCCGGGGTGTTCGCCGTCGGCGGCGCCCGGCTCTACCTGGGCTGGAGTACGGCCAGCGGCACCGCCACGTCCGTCCTGCTCGGCGCCGCCTGGACCACGGTGTTCATGGTCGCCTGGGCCACCCGGGACCGGGCCGTCGGCGTGGCCGATCCGCCGTCCACAGCGGAGCCCGACGGCCCGGCGGAGTGGCTGGGCGCGGGACCCCCGCCTCGGCCGCGCCCGTCCGGAGCGGCGTCGCACGCCCCCCGGGGCCCCGCCGATCCTGGTTAGGGTGCGGCGGGCGACCACGGGGAGGACTGATGCGTCGAGGAACCGGCCGGTGGCCCACGTCGTTGATGACCTCGATGCGGGAGCACCGGGACGCCGTCCGCGCGGCCCGGGGCGAACCGGCCCGACGGGCGGCGGGCGCCGACCCGGCCGCCGCGGGATCGCCCGCGGACTGAACATGGACGGGCTGCTCACCCGGCTTGCCGCCGCCGCGCTGCGGCTGCCCGCCGCCCGGACGCGGCGGGTCGCGGTGAGGCGGGACATCCCGGTCCGGGTGCGGGACGGGGTCACGCTGCGCACCGATCACTACGCCCCGGATCTGCCGGGCGCGCCCACCGTGCTCATCCGGACCCCGTACGGGCGCGGTGGGCCGATCCGGCTGCTGGGCCGGCTCGTCGCCGAGCGCGGCTACCACGTGGTGATCCAGTCCTGCCGGGGTACCTACGGCTCCGGCGGTGCGTTCGTCCCGCTGGTGCATGAGCGCGACGACGGCCTGGACACCCTCGACTGGCTGCGCCGGCAGCGCTGGTGGTCCGGGTCGTTCGGCACGTTCGGCGCCAGCTACCAGGGCTTCGTGCAGTGGGCGCTCGCCGCCGAGGCGGCCGACGAGCTACGCGCGATGGTCACGGTGGTGACCGCATCGGCCACCCGGGATTCGACGTACGCGGGGGAGTCGTTCGCACTGGACACGGTGCTCACCTGGGCGGAGCTGCTGCAGGCGCAGACCGTGCCGTGGCTGGCCCGACAGTGGGAGCTCCGGCGGGGGCAGCCCCGGTTGGCCCGCGCGCTGGCCCACCTGCCGCTGGCCGAGGCGGATCACATCGCCACCGGGGTGACCGTGCCGTTCTTCCAGGAGTGGTTGCGCCACCACACTCCCGACGCCGACTACTGGCGGCTGCGGGTCTTCGGCGACCGGATCGCCGAGGTGCGGGCACCGGTGGCGATGATCAGCGGCTGGCACGACATCTTCCTCCCCGCCCAGCTCGACGACTACGCCCGGCTCCGGTCGGCCGGGGCCCGGCCGCGGCTGACCGTCGGCCCGTGGACCCACGGCAGCCCGGGGCTCCTGGTGGCGGCCCTCAGAGAGGGACTGGACTGGCTCGACGCGCACCTGGCCGGCCGCCCGGCGGTCCGGCGCGCACCGGTGCGGGTGCACGTCGGGGGCGTCGGCGGCGGGTGGCGGGACCTGCCCGACTGGCCCCCGCCGGCCGGGCCGGCCCGGTGGCACCTGCACGCCGGCCGGGCCCTCGACCCGGCCGCGCCGGCGTCGTCCCCGCCCGACCGGATCTGGTACGACCCGGCCGACCCCACCCCGTCGCTCGGTGGCCCGCTGCTGGTCGCCCAGCGGGCCGGCGCCGTGGACAACCGGCCGGTGGAGGCCCGGCCCGACGTGCTGACCTACACCAGCGAGCCGCTGGACGGCCCGGTCGAGGTGGTCGGCCCGGTCCACGCCGAGATCCACGTTCGCAGTGAACTCTCCTACCTGGACGTCTTCGTACGCCTCTGCGACGTGGACCATCGCGGTCGGTCCTGGAACGTCTGCGACGGTCTGGTCCGGGTGGCGCCGGGGCGTTTCCCGGTCGATCCGTCCGGCGTGGTCCGGGTGCCGGTCACCCTCTGGCCGACGGCGTACCGCTTCGCGCCGGGGCACCGGCTGCGCGTGCAGGTGTCCGGCGGTGCGCATCCGCGCTACGCGCGCAACCCCGGCACCGGGGAACCGCTGGGCACAGCCGTCACCCTCCGTGCTGGATGGCGGGAGGTGCTGCATGACCCCGCGCACCCGTCCGCCCTGGTGCTGCCGCAGGCCGCGGCGGCGCCCGCAGCCCCTTCATAGTTGCAGATAGTGCCTCTGAGCTGGGCAACTGCATGTCGGTGTGGATATTCTCGGGTCAGTTGCCCGGCGCCGTGCACCGTACCGACCGGGCGCGTCCCCGGATCGTCCGCATCACGCGGAGTGATTGTCGTGCCCGGCCGGCTGACGATCCACAAGGGGGGAATCCGATGACGCGGGCCCCGAACAACCTGCTGGCCGTCCGCAATTTGCTGCTCACCTACCTCAACGTCGACAAGAAGGCCGTGCGGCCGGAGGATCTCGAACCCGGCGAGGTCGGCATCGTCGGCGACGCCAACCACCGGGGCGGATATCACTGCGGCTCCGACCGGGTCGTGAAGAACGACTACTCCGTGGTGGAGTCCACCCGGGACTCCTCCGGCCTGACCCTCGACGCGTCCGCCCTGGACGTCGGGATGTTCACGGTCCGCTCCGGCGGCCGAACCCACAACCTGCGCACCTTCTCCGCCTGGTGCGTCGCGCAGTGCGTTGCCAACGCGGCGGACACCCGGGACATCAGAGAGATCATCTACTCACCGGACGGCAAGGTGGTGAAGCGGTGGGACCGGCTGCGGAAGCGCACCACCGGCGACTCCAGCCACCTCACCCACACCCACTTCAGCTTCTTCCGCGACTCCACCAAGGCGGGCCGGGACCAGACCCCGCTGTTCCGCCGCTACCTGACCGGCATCGGACTTCTGGAGGACCCCATGGCCCAGTTCACCGACGCGCACGCCGCTGTCCTCAACCAGCTCGCCGCGGTGCTGCCCACCCTGGTCAGCCAGTCCGGGTTCACCGACGGGCGGATGGAGGCCATCGCCAACGGCCGCACCAAGATACGGAGCGACCTGAAGGGGGCCGGCGGGCCCGTGTGGCTCGTCGACCAGGTGAACGGCATCCGCGTCGACCTGGCCACGGTCGCCGGCCGGCAGCCGGTCGACGTGCCGGCGTTGGCCGCCGCGCTCGCGCCGCTGCTGCTGGCGCAGCTCACCCCGGAGGCGATCGCCGCCGCGTTGTCGCCGGAAATCGCCCGGCAGGTCGCCGACGAGCTGTCCCGGCGGCTGGCCGCCTGACCGGCCGGCGCGCCTGGCTGGGGATGCGCTTCGGCGGGGGGGGGGGGGGGCCCCCCCCCCCCCCCCCCCCCCCCCAAAAAACTGTCGGAAGAGTAGGACCGGCGGCCCCCCGGACCCCCCGGGGCCCCCACAAACCCCCAAAAAAAACCAAAGAAACACACGC